>CAXSFF010000209.1:0-6115 GCA_964236035.1 uncultured Acetobacteraceae bacterium | reverse complement strand
CCAGCCAGCCGAACGCGGCCAAAAACGCGGCGCCCGACAGCCGCTCGCTGCTGAACACGCTGGAGAAGCTGCGCAGCCTGCGTCCGCAGAACCAGGCGCCGACCGCCCGCTACAGCCCGCCGGCCTCGGGCGCTCCGGCGGTAGGCGGCAGCCTGAAGGGCACCGACAACACTTCGCTGAGCGCCGTGCAGCGCGGCGCTATCGGCGAGCAGGTGCGTGAATGCTGGGCCCGCGACGCCGGCGCCAAGGACGCCGACACCTTCGCCGTGCACCTGATCGTCACCACGGACGAGACCGGCGTGGCGCGGCAGGCGGTGATCGCGCCCGGCGACCCGGCAGCGCCGCTCGGCAGCCCGCTGCACGCCTTCGCCGAGCGCGCCGTGCGAGCGGTGCTGGCGCCGCGTTGCTCGGCGCTGCCGCTGCCTGACGCGATGCGCGGGCAGATCCATCGATTCGACTTCAACTTCAGGCCGTAGGCGGAGCGTCTCTCATGTCCCAGTTCACACAGATCATCGGCCGCCGCGGCGTCCTGGCGGGCAGCGCGATGGCCCTGGCCGCGCCCGCCTTCGCGCAACCTGCGGCACAAGGTGGCCAGTCCGCCGCCATCACCGTCGACCGCGCGCGCAACGACCCGATCCCGATCGCGATCCCCGGCTTCACCGGCGACAGCCTGGCGCAGCAGATCACCCACGTGATCACCAACAACCTCACCCGCTGCGGCCTGTTCAAGCTGGTCGGCGGCGCTGCCCCGCCCAGCGGCGACCAGCCCGATTTCGCCCAGTGGAAGGCGACCGGCGCGCAGGCCCTGGTGACGGGCGCCGTCAGCGGCGGCGGCTCCGCCCGGGTCGAGTTCCGGCTGTGGGACGTGCTGCCGGGCACGCAGATCCAGGGCACCGCCTACACCACCACGCCGGGCAACTACCGCCGCATCGCCCACATCATCAGCGACGTGATCTATGAGCGGCTGCTGGGCGAGAAGGGCTACTTCGACACCCGCGTCGCCTACGTCGCCGGCACGGGGCCGCGCGACCGCCGGGTCAAGCGGCTGGCGATCATGGACCAGGACGGCGAGAACAACCGCTACCTGTCCGACGGCTCCTGGCTGGTGCTCACGCCGCGCTTCCATCCCAGCCGGGACGAGGTCGTGTTCATGAGCTACGCCAACAACAAGCCGCGGGTGTACACGTTCGACCTCGGTTCCGGCGCGCAGCGGATGCTGGGCGAGTACAACGGCATCACCTTCGCCCCGCGGTTCGCGCCGGACGGCGGCCACGTGATCATGTCCGTCACCCGCGGCGGCGGCTCCGACATCATCGTGGTCGGCGCCGGCGGCGGCGGCAGCCGGCAACTGACCAACTCCGGCGCCATCGACACCAGCCCGTGCTACAGCCCGGACGGGTCGCAGATCGTGTTCAACTCGGACCGCGGCGGCGACCAGCAGCTGTATGTGATGGACGCCGGCGGCGGCGGCGTGCGGCGCATCAGCTTCGGCTCCGGCCGCTACGCCACCCCCGTGTGGTCGCCGCGCGGCGACCTGATCGCGTTCACCCGGCTCGGCGGCGGCAGCTTCGGCATCGGCGTGATGCGGCCGGACGGCTCCGGCGAGCGCATCCTGTCGGAAAGCTTCGACGTGGAGGGGCCGACGTTCTGCCCCAACGGCCGCGTGCTGATGTTCTTCCGCGAGAGCGCATCGCGCGACAGCCGCGGCAGCGGCTACTCCTCCCGCCTGGTGTCCATCGACATCACCGGCTTCAACGAGCGCGCCGTTTCGACGCCGACCGACGCCAGCGACCCGGCCTGGTCGCCGCTGCTGGCCTGAACCAGGTCGCGCCAGGCGAGTGATGCACGTTTGCACAGGTGTGCCTTTTTTGCACGCAATCCGTTGACGTTTGTTAAACAGGGCGCTAAGGCAGCGGTAATGGAACTATTCCGATGGTGCGCCGTAACGTTCTGCGCCTGTCACCTTGAACTCCGTACGCAGGATTGATCGAATGAACGCCAAGATGCTGGCAGCGCTCGCCGCCCTCGCCCTCCTCTCCGCCTGCGCCAAGCAGGCCGACACGGCCGGCGCCTCCACCGGCAGCGGCGCCAGCGCCAGCACCTCGGGCGCCGTTCCCGGCAGCCAGGAGGACTTGGTGGCCAATGTCGGCGACCGCGTGTTGTATGCCTACAACACCTCGACGCTGAGCGGCGACGCGCGCAGCACCCTGGACCGGCAGTCCGCCTGGCTCGGCCGCTACCCGCAGGACAGCGTGCAGCTCGCCGGCAACTGCGATGAGCGCGGCACCGAGGAATACAACATCGCCCTTGGCCAGCGCCGCGCCAACGCCGCCCGCGACTATCTGGTGGCGCAGGGCGTCAGCTCCTCGCGCATCACCACCATCAGCTACGGCAAGGACCGGCCGACCGCGGCTGGCTCCGATGAACAGTCCTATGCGCAGAACCGCAACGCGATCACCTCCGTCCGCTGACGCCGGCGCGGGTCGCGATCAGGCCGGCAGCCGCAGGGTTGCCGGCCTTTTCATGTTTGCGGTGGGCGTGCGCTCCCGCTAGAGCGGCGGCGCGGGCGTTGGTGCTCGGGGAGTGGCTGATGAAGCGTCTGGTCTTCGTGTTGGCGTGCGTGCTGGTGGGTGTGATGCCCGCGCGCGCGCAAATGGACAGCCGCGAGGCGATCGGGCTGCAGAACCAGATCCTCCAGCTGCGCCGCGACCTGCAAGCGGTGCAGCAGCAAGGGTCCGGTGCCCGCCCCGACGCCGACCGGCCCGCCCCGTCGCGCGGTGACGCCAGCGGCCTGACCGCGCAGTTGCTGGACCGTGTCAGCACGCTCGAGGACCAGATGCGGCAGATGCGCGGCGACATCGACCGTCTCGCCGAGCAGCAGCGCCGGCAAGCGGAGGACTTGAACAAGAAAATCGCGGACCTGAGTTTCGCGATGCAGAACGCGCCGTCGGCAGGGCCTGCGCGGGTGCCGCCAGCGCCGCCCGCGGCCAGCCAAGCGCCCGGCAACGATGCCCCTTCAACCCGCGTACCACCCAGCGCAGCCGCCCTGACGCCGTCGCCACGCACGCCGGAGCTGGCGATGCAGGAGGGCAACGCCGCGCTCGCCCGGCGCGACTATGCCGCCGCCGAGGCTGCCGCCCGCGAGGTGCTTGCCAAGCGCGGCCCGCGCGCCGCCGACGCGCAGTTCCTGCTGGCGCAGGCCGAATTGGGCTCCCGCAACTACCAGCAGGCGGCGCCGGACTTCTATGACGCCTACAACCGCCAGCGCACGGGGCCGCGCGCGCCCAGCGCCCTGCTGGGGGTGGCCAACGCGCTGATCGGCGTCGGCGACAAGCCGTCCGCCTGCGAGGCGCTGGCCAAGCTGCGCACCGAGTTCCCCAACCCCGGCGGCGACATCCGCGAGGGCGAGACGGGTGCCCGCCAGCGCGCCGGCTGTCGCTAGGGCGCTCGATCCCGCCGAGTTCGCGTCGCTGCTGGGACCGCTCGGCCCCTGGGACGCCGGCCGCCGGGTCGCGGTCGCTGTGTCGGGTGGCGCCGACAGCCTGTGCCTCGCGCTGCTGGCCCATGGCTGGGGCGACGCCACGGCGTTCATCGTCGACCACGGCCTGCGCTGCGAGTCCGCCAGCGAGGCCAGTTGGGTCGCCGCCGTGTTGCAGGCGAAGGGGATGCCGGCCCGGATCATCACGTTGACGCAGCTCCGGCACGGTCCGGGCCTTGCGGCGCGCGCGCGGGCCGCCCGCTACACGGCGTTGGCGGCGGCGTGCCGGGAGGCGGGGCTGGTCGACCTGTTGCTCGGTCATCACGCCGCCGACCAGGCGGAGACGGTGCTGATGCGGCGGCGCAGCGGCAGCGGGCCATCGGGGCTGGCCGGGATGGCCGCGGTTGCCGAGCGCCGCTCGATCAGGCTGGTGCGCCCGCTGCTCGCCATCGCCCCGGAACGGCTGCGGCAGACGCTGCGGGAGCGGGCGCAGGGCTGGGTCGAGGACCCTTCCAACGCCGATCCGCAGGCCACCCGCACCCGGCTGCGCGCCGAACTTGCGGGTTGCCCGGCGCCGGAGTCCGGCCATCGGCAAGCAAGGGCGCGTGCGGATGCCGAAGCGGCTGCGGCGGCCGAGTTGGCCCGGCGCGCGATGATCCACCCCGCCGGGTTCGCGGTCATGTCGCCCGGCCCGATCGGCAGCCTGGCGCTCGGCATGCTGGTGCGGGCGCTGGGTGGCAGGACTCACCTGCCGCCGGCGGACGCGTCGGCCAGCCTTGCCGCCGAGCCGCGTCCGGCGACGCTGGCCGGCGTGCGGCTGCTGCCGGCGGGTAGGCTCGGGCCCGGCTGGCTGCTGGTGCGGGAGGCGGCGGCGCTGGCGCCTGCGGTTCCCCTGGTGGATGGGGCCGTATGGGACGGCCGGTTCCGCGCCGTCGGCGTTGCGAACGCAGACTGTACCTTGGGCGCCGTGGGCTTGGACGCGGCGCGGCTGCGTGGGATTTCACCGTGGTCGGCCGTGGTTCTCGCCACATTGCCGGCGATCCGTCGCAACAACGTGCTATCCGCGGTCCCGCATCTGGCATACGGTCCTGATGCCGCCAGCTTGGGGCACGTTCGCCTGCGGCATGCCGGGTTGCCTGTCGGCGGCGCGCCTTTCGTCGTGTTCTGATCAGGGGTGGGGATGCGCAGTGCGCGCGGTGTCCCTATCTTGTCAACAGCCGCCGGCGCTGCCGGGCTGGAAAGGATTTATTGACCTATGCGGGGCTATGTTCGCCGCATCGGTCGCGAAGTGGATAGCCAGGGAACGTAGATGAGCAATTTCGGCCGTAACCTCGCGCTCTGGGTGATCATCGCCCTGTTGCTCGTTGTCCTGTTCAACCTGTTTCAGCCAGGCGGCACGCAGCGCGCGACGTCGCAGCTCGCGTATTCGGACTTCCTGACCGACGTGAACTCCAACCGGGTGCACGACGTCGTCATCCAGGGCCGGATGATTACTGGGCAGATGAGCGACAACCACACCACGTTCCAGACCTACACGCCTGAAGACCCGACCCTGGTCCAAAAGCTGACGGACAAGGGCGTCCACGTGGTCGCCAAGCCTGAGGACGATGGCAGCAACACGCTGGTGCACTACCTGCTGAGCTGGTTCCCGATGCTGTTGCTGATCGGCGTGTGGGTGTTCTTCATGCGCCAGATGCAGTCCGGCGGCGGCCGCGCTATGGGCTTCGGCAAGTCCCGCGCCCGCATGCTGACCGAGAAGCAGGGCCGGGTGACGTTCGAGGACGTGGCCGGCATCGACGAGGCCAAGGCCGAGTTGCAGGAGATCGTCGAGTTCCTGAAGGACCCGCAGAAGTTCCAGCGCCTTGGCGGCAAGATCCCCAAGGGCGTGCTGCTGGTAGGCCCTCCCGGCACCGGCAAGACCTTGCTGGCCCGCGCCATCGCCGGTGAGGCCAACGTGCCGTTCTTCACCATCTCCGGCTCCGACTTCGTCGAAATGTTCGTGGGCGTCGGCGCGAGCCGGGTGCGCGACATGTTCGAGCAAGGCAAGAAGAACGCGCCTTGCATCATCTTCATCGACGAGATCGACGCTGTCGGCCGTCATCGCGGCGCCGGCCTCGGCGGCGGCAACGACGAGCGGGAGCAGACCCTCAACCAGATGCTGGTCGAGATGGACGGCTTCGAGAGCAATGAGGGCGTGATCCTGATCGCCGCCACCAACCGTCCCGACGTGCTGGACCCGGCGTTGCTGCGGCCAGGCCGCTTCGACCGCCAGGTTGTGGTTCCCAACCCCGATGTCGGCGGGCGCGAGAAGATCCTGCGTGTCCACATGCGCAAGGTTCCGTTGGCCAGCGACGTCGACCCGAAGGTGATCGCTCGCGGCACCCCGGGCTTCTCCGGCGCAGACTTGGCCAACCTGGTGAACGAGGCGGCGTTGCTGGCAGCGCGTTTGGGCAAGCGCACCGTGGCGATGTTCGAGTTCGAGCATGCCAAGGACAAGGTCATGATGGGCAGCGAGCGTCGCAGCCTTGTCATGTCGGATGCCGAGAAGCGGATGACCGCCTATCACGAGGCGGGCCATGCCCTGTGCGCGATGCACGAGCCGGACTGCGATCCCGTCCACAAGGCCACCATCATCCC
>CAXSFF010000208.1:0-6118 GCA_964236035.1 uncultured Acetobacteraceae bacterium | reverse complement strand
GAGATGCGTGGTGGGGCCACCCCTCCTCCCGGCCTCCTCCCGCAAGGGGAGGAGGAGAAGCATAGCGGTCACGTTTGAAGTTGTTGCCGTCATTCCACCACCACCGTCAGCGGGCGGGAGGTGTCGTCCTGCAGCGGCAGGCGGACCTGGAAGCGATGGCGGCCCGGGGTCATGGTCCAGTACAGCGGCGCGTCTGGCTCCGCCACGGCCACCGGCTGGCCGTCGACCAGCCAGACGATCTGCGGCACCGCTGGGGTCGCGGTGGCGCGCAGCACCATGCGGTTGAGCGATGGCGGCGCGTCCGGGTTACGCCAGACATGGGTGTCCGGATCAGGCTGCACGATCGCCAGCCGCGGCGGCGGTTCCTTCGCGGGCATCGCACGGTCGCCGATCCATTCGATCAGCCGCTCGCCGCAGCCTCGCCCGGCCAAGGCGCCGGTTGCGGTGCACAGTTCCGCCTGCTCGCGGCCCACCGGCGGCGCGAAGCCACCCGCCACCAAGTCGCCGCGGTTCAGGCCGTGCAGCCGCAGCAACACCGCCTGCGCCAGCCCCGCCGCAGCCCGCGCGCCGCTCAGCCGCGTCATCGGCCCGGCGTCGGCGCGGCCGAGCCACACGCCGACCAGGTAGCCGCGCGACCACGCGATGGTCCAGGCGTCGCGATATCCCTGCGACGTGCCCGTCTTCAGCGCCACCGCCATCGGGAACTCGGACGAGCCGTAACGCGGGAAGCTCGGCAGGCGCGCCAGCGGATCGCTGAGGAAGTCGGCGATCAGCCGCGCAGAATCGGCTGAAACCAGCCGCCGCGGCTCGCCCGGCGTGTCGTCGAACCAGGCGAGGCGATCGTCGATGCCGTCCTCCGCCAGCATCGCGTAGCCGCGCATCAGGCGGTCAAGGCTGGTGGGCAGGGCGCCGATCGCCATCGACAGGCCATACCGCACCGCCGGGCCGCCCAGGCGGTGCAGCCCGAGCGTGCGCAGGAACGCGAACCCGGCGTCGATGCCGATGCGGCGCAGCAGGTTGGTGGCGGGCACGTTGCGCGAGTTGGCCAGCGCCTGCCGCGGCAGCAACGGGCCGAGGAAGTCTCGGTCGGCGTTGGACACGCCCGCGGCACCCTCCGGAAGGTCGGCCAGCACGTCCTGCGGCGCGATCAGGCCACGGTCGAGACCAAGCGCATACAGGAACGGCTTCAGCGTGCTGCCGGGCGAACGCAGCGTGGCGCTGTAGTCGATCGCGCCGGCGGGGCGGCTCGCGTATCCGGCCGACGCGACATCGGCGAGCACGGCGCGGTTGTGCCGCCGCACCACCATGACGGCGACCTGCTGCGCCCCCGCCTGCCACCAACTGGCCAAGTGTGCCTCGGCCATGCGAGCGACCCAGCGCTGCATGGGCAGGTCCAGCGTGGCGCGGAGCTGCTGGCGGCCATCCTCGCGCGCCGCCCGCTCCAGCCGCAGCGCCACCTGCAAATCGGGTGGCCGGCGTGGCGCGGACACGACCGCGAAATGCTGAAGATCGGCCAACGCCTGGGCGAGCGTCTCCGGCGGCAGCTCCATGGCCCGCAACGCGCGGCTCGCCCGGGCCATCGCGCGCAGGCCGCCGTGGCGCAGCGTCAGCAAACCGGGCGCCTGCGGGATCGCCGACAGCAGCGCCGCCTGCCCCCAGCTCAGGTCCGCGGCGGGCTGGTCGAAATACCACTGGGCGGCGTGCGCGATGCCGTGGCTGCCCTCGCCGTACGGGGCCAGCCGCAGGTACTGCGCCAGCACCGCCGCGCGGCCATACCGCGCGGTGATGGCCAGCGCCGTGCCGGCCTCGACCACCTTGGCCCAGAGGGTACGCGGCCGCGGGTGCTGCATGCGCGCGACCTGCATCGCGATCGTCGATGCGCCGGAGCCGTGACCGCCCGTGGCGTGCTGCCAGGTCGCCCGCAACACGGCAAGCGGGTCGACGCCGAGATGCGACCAGAACCGCCGGTCCTCCAGCGCGATGGTGGCGCGCGCGACCCGCTCCGGCGGCGACACGGACCAGTAGCCGTATTCCACCTGGCGTCCGCCGCCGGGCCGCACGCTCTCGTGGCCGGCCTGGGTGATGAAAGTGCCGTTCGCGTCGGTCACGATGGCGGTCGGCGCCGGCGCTTCGAGGTGCGCGTCCCTTGCCACCACGGCCCCGTAGCCGACCAGCCCGGCGGAGAGCGCCAAGACGAGCCGCTTCACCGCGCGACGACGATCCGCTGCCCCGCCGATGCGCCGTTGACGCTCGGCTGATAGAGCATCTCGGCGGTTCCCGGCGGCTGCGTGTAGCTGCCGGGCACCGTCGCCCGCAGCCGGGTGCGCAGCGTGTAGGTGCCGCGCGCGAGCTGCAGCCACACGGCGACCACCTCGTCGTCGCCGTACGATGCCCAGGACGGCACCAGGGTCGGGCCGGCCGAAGGCGACGCCTCCGCGGTGGCGTTGGCCAGCGCCGGGTTCAGCGGCTCCATCCCGGCGGCGAGCGGCAGCCGCAACGCGACCTGGGTGCGATCCTCCGGCGTGACGACCTCGTCGACCTCCTCCACCACATCGCCGACCGCGAGGTGCACCAGGCCATCCGCGCCGGGCTCGATCCTGGCCATCGGCGGCTGCGTCGCACCTTGTGTAAGCGGCACGCGGAACAGGCTGCGGGTCAGCACGAAGCCATGCTGGTCCGCCACTGCCTGCGCGCCGGGCTGGGCGGGCACGTAGTCGGTGCCGGCCAGCACGACCAAGCCAGGCGCCGCCTGCACGTGCACGGCGCCCGGCGCCGTGGTGCGGGCCTGCAGCAACGGGTGCGTGCGGTCCAGCGTGCCCGGCGCCGGGCGGTCGGGCAGCGTGATCATCGCGGCGACCGGCGCCGCGGGCGGCTGCCACGCCGCGGCCAGCGCCTGCAACGCGGCGGAAGTGGCGTTGGTGTTGCCCCAGCCCTGCCCGTCCGCCAGCCCCAGCAGCCCGCTGCGCACGATCGCCAGCCGCGGGTCGGCGGGGGTCGCCGTCGCCACCGCCTGCGTCACCTGCGCCAGGCTGCGCGCCTCGGACGGCAGGATGGTCGCACCGCCGCCCCCGCTGCTCAAGCCCTGGTCGGTCAGCCCGGCGTATACCAGGCGGCCGTCGCGGCTGAGCAGGTTCACCCGGCTCCACAGCGCGTCCAGCACCTCCGGCAGCAGCCGCTGGTCGCGCGGCGGCAACCGCGCCAGCACGGTCGCGACCTCCGCCAGGCCGCCGGTCGACAGCATGCCGGACCGCCTCGCCAACTCGCCGGCGTAGTCGGACGAGACCTGCCCGCCATCGGCCAAGGCGAACAGCGCCGCCGTGCGCTCGAACAGCTCCGCACCGCCGATCAGGTGCGGGTAGTCGCTGCGCAGGGCGGCCGTCAGCACCTTGGCGGTGCGCTCGGCGGTGGGCTTGTCGACCGGCAACCCGGCGCGGGCGGCGGCGGCCATGACGTGGTAGGCCTCCGCGGTCAGCCACACAGCACCCTTGCCGTGCGGGAAGAATGCTACCAGGCCGTCATCGTCAGTGGTGAGCTTGACCGCCGCCAGCGTGTTGGCGATGTCGCCAGCCAGCCGGTCGCGCAGCCCGGCCGCGTCCAACAGCGTGGTGAACGGCAGCAACGCCAGTTCCGCCTGCGCCAGGTCCATGCGCTGCGCCGCGCCCGCCACCGCCGGCCGGGTCAGGAAGCCGGCGCCCGCGATCAGCCGCGTGACCGCCGGGTCGGTGGCGATGGTGACGGTGCGCAGATAGCTGGCAGGCCGCGCCGGGTCAGCCAGGACGGGGATGTCGAGCGCGCCCGCCGGCCCGATCGCCAGCAGGTCGCGGCGATGCACTGCCGGGCGGTCGGGATGGATCGGCAGGTCGACCTGCACGGCGTCGCTGGCATGGTCGGCGGTGCGCTGCAACAGGAACCGCACCCGCGCCGTGGCCGTGCCCGGCGGCGGCTCCGGCACGCTCACGGTATAGTCGGTGCGCGCGGGGCGCTGGCCGTCCCAGGCCACCGCCTGCTCCGCCGGGCCCTGCACTGCCAGGTTGTCGGTGGAGATCAGCGCCTTGCCCGCGCCGCCCGGCCCCTCGACGATGCGGCCGAGCAACCCGGCGGTGAACACGTCGCCGGGCCGCACGAAGCGCGGCAGGGCGGGCTGCGCCACCACCGGCTGCCGGATGCGCATCTGCCCGGACCCATAGCCGAAGCGGTCGGGGCCGCTGACCGCCTCCGCCCGCAGCATGAACACGGTGAGCGTGTCCGGCAGCTTGACGTGGATGGTCGCCGTGCCGCTCGGCCCGATCTTCAGCCGCGGCTCGTACAGCGGCACGGGGGTGAAGTTCTTGCGCACGGAGATGTTCTCCATGCCGAAGTCGCCGGCCTCGTCGCCGCCCGGCGACTCCGCCAACGGGATCACCCCGAACGCCATGCTGCGGGTGTCGCGCGCCACCATGCGGGTGGGGCGGTCGACGATGAACGCCGGCAACGGGTCGAGCGGCCGTTCCTTCGCCAGCGCCAGCACCGCCTGGTCGACCATCCACACCGTCGCCTCGCCCGCCACGGGGTGCCCGGCCGCGTCCGCCAGGTGCACCACCAGGTCGAACTCCTGCGCCGGGCGCGCGGTGGCGGGGGCGTCGAAGCTGACATGCACCTGGTTGTCGACGGGGGTGACGGCGATCCAGTGCGTCGCTGCCAGCGTCACCGGCTTGCCAAGGTCGAACGGCGCGTTCGGCGCGGGCGGAGTCGGCAGCCGCCCGCGCATCAGCAGCACGTGCACGGCCAGCCGCGGCGTCTGCTGCTTGCGGATCGGCACGTCGTAGCGGCCGAAGCCGTTGGCGATGTCGACCCAGTCGTAGCGGAAGCGGCCCTCCGGCTCCTCCACGACGACCAGCGCGCGGGCTGTTTGGAACGGGCTTTGGATCAGCAGCGTCGCCGTCTCGCCGGGGTTGTAGCGGTCGCGTTCCGTGGTGACGGTCACCGTCTGCGCCGGCGGCTGCACCCAGGTGACGGGGGTGTCGCCCGCCATGAACAGGTCGACCTTCACCGTCTGGCTGCGCCCCGCCTTGTCCGCGGCGGTGACCTCGACGAGATAAACGCCGGCCTCCGTGGCGCCGAAATGCACGGGCTGCGCAGCGGCGGCGCTGGTGACCTGGCGCTCCGCCACCACCTCGTCGAGCACCTGGGTCTGGTAATGCGCCGACCCCTGCGCGAAGTCGCTGGCCTGCAGCACGGAATTCCATTGCCGGTGGGTGAGCCGCACCGTCATCGCCAGTCCGGCGACCTCGTGCCCGTCGCCGTCCAGCGCCACCACCTCCGGCTCGATCGCACCTAATTGTGGCAGGTAGCGCGGCACCTTCACGCCCAGCACGAACGGCGGCAGCGCCGTGACGCGCTGGGTGCCGCGCACCTGCATGTCGTCGTCGCCGGTCACGGTCGCCTCGACCAGGTACTGGCGCGGCTGCGCGGTCGGCTCGATGGTCGGGTCCAGCGTCAGTTGCGCCGAGCCGCCGGCGTCGGTCTTCGCCTCGCGCCCCAGTACGGGGGTGGAGCGGAACGTGCCGTCGCCGGAGAACCGGCTGTCGGACGAGAACAGGAAGCCGTCGCGGCCCGGCGGCGTCCACACGTAGGGGAACTGCGTCACCCGCCAGGTGATCGGGCGGTCGGACAACATGCCGCCGGCGAAGAAGCGCGCCAGCAGGTCGACGTTGAACGGCGCGTCCAGCGGCGCGTGGGCGGGCGCGTTCAGCACCACCTCGAAGGTCGGCAGGCGGTACGCCTCCTTCTTCACGGTGAAGCCGCCGCAGCTCGCGCCGTTGGCGGGCTGGTAGGCGATGGCGTAGTCGCCGGTCGCCTCCGTCTTCTGGTCGAAGCGGACATGGAAGCCGCCGATCTCGTCCAGCGTCACCGGCAGCCGCCATTCCTGGTCGCCGGGTGCCGTGATCACCACCTGGCCGCTGCCGGACGCGTAAGTTAACCCGCCGGCCTGGTAGCGGCGGATCATGCCGGCGATCAGGATCGGCTCCTCGGGACGGTAGATCGGCCGCTCGGTGAACACGTGGCACAGCGTCTGCGGCTTCGCCTGGCGGTCCTTCAGGTCGCCGGCGGTCCAGGCCAGCCAGGCGGTGTCGGGCTT
>CAXSFF010000207.1:0-6120 GCA_964236035.1 uncultured Acetobacteraceae bacterium | reverse complement strand
AGTCGAACGCGCCCGCCCGCAACGCCGTGATGGCGATGCGCGGCTCCTCGGCGGCGGTGACGAAGATCACCGGCGGCGGCGCATCCAGCAGCAGCAGGTCGCCCAGCAGGTCCAGCCCGTAGCGGCCCGGCATGTAGTGGTCGAGCGCGATCACGTCGAAGCCGCCGGCGCGCGCCGCCGCCAGCCCCGCCTCCGCGTCGGACGCCACCGTCACCGCCAGCCCAGCGCGCTGCAAATGGCGCTGCACCAGTCGCGAGATGCCGGCATCGTCATCGACATACAGGACGCGGATCGCGGGCGCCTGCGTCATCGCGGCGGCTTCATGAAGGATCTGGTACCTTCATCACCGCCAGAAACAGCCCCAGTTGCCGGATGGCGGCGGCGAAGCTCTCGTAGTCCACTGGCTTGGTGATGTAGACGTTGCAGCCCAGCTCGTAGCAGCGCTGTATCTCGCCGCGGTCGTCGGTGGTGGTCAGCACGATCACCGGCGCCCCCCGCAGCACCTCGTCGGACCTGAGCTTGCCCAGGATGTCGAGGCCGCTCATGTCCGGCAGGTTCAGGTCCAGCAGCACCAAGACCGGGCCATGCGCCACGCGGCTGCCGCCCGCATCCACGCCCAGCAGGTGCGCGAGCGCGTCCGAGCCGTTGGTGAACGGCAGCATGATGTTGTTCACCCCCGCGCGGCGGACGTTCTTCTCGATCAGCCGCGCGTGGCCGGCATCGTCCTCGATCAGGATGATGGTGACCGGGTCGGCGTTCATGTCCTGAGCATGCTCAACACGATGGTGTCCTGCGGCTGTGCGTCACGGCGGCGCCTCGCTGTTGTACTGCCCGACCAGCGGCAGGCGGACGATGAAAGTCGTGCCGGCACCCAAGATGGAAGCGCATTCTATGCTGCCACCCATGCGCCGCACCAGTGCCCTGACGCTGGCCAGGCCGATTCCCTCGCCGGGCACGGTCTGGCTGCCGGCGCGGCGGAACAGCTCGAACACCCGCTCGTAGTCGCGCTCGGCGATGCCGCGGCCGTTGTCGGCCACGTCGTAGCGGGCGATGGCACCCTCGATGCACCCCGTCACGCCGATCCGGCCGGGGCGCCCGGGCTGCAGGTATTTCAGCGCGTTGTCGATGATGTTGCCGAACACCTGCTCAACGGCGACGCGGTCCGCCACGATGCCGGGCACGGCGCCGACCGAAACCTCGACCGCCAGCGCCTGGTGCCGCATCGTCGCAGCCACGCCGTCCAGCAGCTCCCGCATGTCGAGCCGTTCGGGCCGCAGCACCCGGCGGCCCTCGCGCGACAGCTGCAGGATGGCGTTGATCAGGCGGTCCATCTTGCTGGTCGAAGCCTTGATGAAGCCGATCGCCTCGGGGATGTCCTCCAGCGCCGCCGCCCGCACGGACGCCGGCAGCGCGGCATTGTCGACATGGCCGACCAGCACCCCCGTCGCCTGCACCAGCTCGCTGGTGAAGCCCATGATGTTGACCAGCGGCGCGCGCAGGTCGTGGGAGACGATGTAGGCGAAGCGCTGGATCTCCTGGTTCGCCGCCGTCAGGTCTGCGGTGCGGAACCGTACGGTTTCGTCCAGTTCCTCGCGGTTGCGCTCCAGCGCCCGGTAGGCGTTGCTGGCGGCCTGCCGGGCGGCACGCAGGTTTTCCAGGTAGGCCCGCACGCCGAGCGCCACCAGCGAGACCAGGGCGATCACCAGCATCAGGCTGGCCACGTCGATCAGCACCAGCAGGCGGCCGCCGGAGCGAATGCCGTCCGCCTCGATCTGCAGCTGCGCATCCAGTCCCTGGGCGATCACGTCGATGGCGTCGCGGATGTCCGCCATCGCCTTGCGCCCGGCGTTGGTGTTGACCAAAGCCAGGGCGCCGTCGCGCCGTCCAGCTCCGACCAGGTCGATGGTCTGCTGCAGCTCGGCGAGCTTGGCCGAAATCGCCAGCCGCAGCGCTCCGATCCGCTCATCGCCCGGCAAGGCCTGGTCGAGCCGGCCGACCTGGAGCGGCAGCCGCGCCTTGGCCTCCCGGAACGGCGCCAGATAGTCGGGGTTCTCGGTCAGCAGATAGCCGCGCTGCCCGGTTTCGGCGTCCTGCGCGCTGATCAGGATGCCGGCGACCAGGGTGCGCAGCGCCTGCGTCGCGGACGACCGCGCGAGGGCGTCGGCGTTGCGCTCGGCCTGCCACGCGGAACTGGCGGCCACGGCGACCAGCACCAGCAGCCCGCCGGCCAGGCTGGCCAGGCCCCTGCGCCCGACGATCGAAGCAGCCTCGCCGCGGGACAGGCGGATCATGGCCAGGCGGACCTTTTGCAGCCAGGCCGGCGGGACGATCCCGGCGGGAGCGGCTAAGGTATGGGCAGCCACGACAGCGTGACAACTGTCGGGGCCTTGATTTCTTAATGTTGCAACCACGAACAGACAGGCTAGGCTTCGCGGCGCGCGGGCGCACGGAACCAAAGTGCGGTTCAATGCGCTTTGTCTTCGACCGCTGCCGACCGAACGAAGGACATGGATGATGGATCAGACTGTTTCGCCCGCGTCATCCTCACCCGCCGGGCACAACGACATCGACCAGTTGGCGATCAACACCATCCGCACGTTGGCGATGGACGCGGTGCAGAAGGCCAAGTCCGGCCATCCGGGCACGCCGATGGGCATGGCGCCCGTCGGCTACACGGTGTGGCAGCACGCGCTGCGCTATGACCCAAAGGACGCGCACTGGCCGAACCGCGACCGCTTCGTGCTGTCGGTCGGCCATGCGTCGATGCTGCTATATGCGCTGCTGTACCTGGCCGACGTGCAGGGCGGCTTCGACGACGAGAAGCCGGTGACGCTGGACGCGATCAAGGAGTTCCGCCAGCTGTCGAGCGTGACGCCGGGCCATCCGGAGTACCGCATGACCACGGGCGTCGAGACCACGACGGGGCCGCTGGCGCAGGGCGTGTCGAACTCGGTCGGCATGGCGATGGCGCAACTGTATCTGGCGCAGCGCTACAACAAGCCGGGCTTCCCGATCTTCGACTACCACATCTACGCGCTGAACGGCGATGGCTGCATGATGGAGGGGGTGTCGAGCGAGGCGGCCTCCACCGCCGGGCACCTGAAGCTCGGCAACCTGACCTGGATCTACGACAGCAACCACATCACCATCGAGGGCGCCACCAACCTCACCTTCGACGAGGACGTCGGCGCGCGGTTCGAGGCGTACAAGTGGCATGTCCAGCACGTCGAGGACGCCAACGACACGGAAGCGGTAAAGGCGGCGCTGGACGCGGCGAAGGCGGAGACCACCCGGCCCTCGATGATCATCGTGCACAGCATCATCGGCTTCGGCGCGCCGAAGAAGGCCGGCACCCGCGACGCGCACGGCGAGCCGCTGGGCGACGAGGAGATCCGCGGCGCCAAGAAGAGCTACGGCTGGCCGGAGGATTCGAGCTTCCTGGTGCCCGACGGCGTACGCGAGCGCTTCGCCGAGGTGATGGGCGCGCGCGGCGCCAAGCTGCGCCAGGAGTGGATGGACCTGCTCGCCAGCTACCGCGAGCAGTACCCGGATCTGGCGGCCGAGATCGACATGATCGACCACCAGACGCTGCCCGACGGCTGGGACGCCGACATCCCCGTGTTCCCCACCGACGCCAAGGGCGTCGCCTCGCGCGACAGCTCGCAGAAGGTGCTGAACGCGATCGCCAAGCGGGTGCCGTGGCTGATCGGCGGCGCGGCCGACCTGGCGCCGTCCACCAAGTCCAACCTGACGTTCGACGGCGCCGGCAGCTTCGAGTCGGACAACTACAGCGGTCGCAACCTGCATTTCGGCATCCGCGAGCACGCCATGGGCTCGATCTGCAACGGCATCGCGCTCTCCGGCATGCGCGCTTACGGCAGCGGCTTCCTGATCTTCAGCGACTACATGAAGGCGCCGATCCGGCTGTCCGCCATCATGGAGCTGCCCGTCATCTACATCTTCACCCACGACAGCATCGGCGTCGGCGAGGACGGGCCGACCCACCAGCCGATCGAGCAGCTGGCGTCGCTGCGGGCCGTGCCCAGCATGATCGTGCTGCGCCCGGCCGACGCCAACGAGGTCGCCGAGGCCTGGCGGGTGACGATGCAGCAGACCCGGCATCCCGTCTGCCTGATCATGAGCCGGCAGGCGCTGCCCACCATCGACCGCAGCAAGTACGCCTCCGCCGCCGGGGTCGCCAAGGGCGCCTACGTGGTGGGCAACTGCGACGGCACGCCGGAGGTGATCCTGATGGGCACGGGCAGCGAACTCAGCCTGTGCCTCGGCGCCTACGAGGCCCTGAAGGACGAGGGCGTGAAGGCGCGCGTGGTGTCGATGCCGTCCTGGGAGCTGTTCGAGCAGCAGTCCGAGGAGTATCGCCGCGAGGTGCTGCCGCCGGCGGTGATCGGGCGCGTGGCGGTCGAGCAGGCGGCCACCATGGGCTGGGACCGCTACATCGGACCCGGCGGCGCCATGATCGGCATGCATACGTTCGGCGCGTCGGCGCCCTCGGCGGCGCTGATGAAGAAGTTCGGCTTCACCCCCGAAGCCGTGTTGGACGAAGCCCGCAAGCAGGCCAAGCGCACCAGCTGATCCGATCCATCGCCATTCGAGGAGCCGGCCATGAACGACATGCCATCGACCGCCGTCAACAACCTGAAGTCGCTCGAGCAGTTCGCCCAGTCGCCCTGGCTGGACTTCATCCAACGCTCGTTCCTCAGCGACGGGCGGCTGCAGACGCTGATCGACCGTGACGGGTTGAAGGGCATGACCTCCAACCCGTCGATCTTCGAGAAGGCGATGGGGCACGGCACCGACTACGACGCCGGGTTCAAGGAGCTGGCGGCGAAGGGCGACCTGAACGCGCAATCGATCTACGAGAGCCTGGCGATCCAGGACATCCAGCATGCGGCCGACCTGCTGCAACCGGTGTACCAAGCTACCAACAAGGTCGACGGCTACGTCAGCCTGGAGGTGTCGCCGTACCTCGCGCTGCACACCGATGAGACGGTGACGGAGGCTCGGCGCCTGTGGAAGTCCGTCGAGCGCGACAACCTGATGGTGAAGGTGCCCGGCACCGACAAGGGCGTGGCAGCCATTCGCACCCTGATCGGCGAGGGTTTGAACATCAACGTCACCTTGCTGTTCAGCCAGGACGCCTACAAGGCGGTGGCGGAGGCGTTCATCGCCGGGCTGGAGGACCTCAAGGCCAAGGGCGGCGACCTGTCGAAGGTGGCCAGCGTGGCGAGCTTCTTCGTGTCGCGCATCGACGCCAAGATCGACGCCAAGATCGACAAGCGGGTCGCGGCAGGCGACGCCGAGAGCGCGGCGCTGAAGGCGGTGCGCGGCAAGGTCGCGATCGCCAACGCCAAGCTGGCCTACCAGCACTACCTGAGCCTGATCGGCAGCGAGCGTTGGAAGGCGTTGGCGGCGGCGGGCGCGATGCCGCAACGGCTGCTTTGGGCCAGCACGGGCACCAAGGACAAGGCGTACAGCGACACGCTCTACGTCGACGAGCTGATCGGGCGCGACACCGTCAACACCATGCCGCCGGCGACGATGGATGCCTTCCGCGAGCACGGCCATCCAGCCGACGCGCTGGTCAAGGATGTCGACGGTGCCAAGCACACGCTGGCGGAGGCGGAGCGGCTTGGCCTCGACCTGCACGGCGTCACCCTGACGCTGGTGGACGAGGGCGTGAGTTCGTTCGCGGAGGCGGCCGACGATCTGCTGGGCGCGGTGGCGGCCAAGCGCAACACCATGCTGGGCGAGACGCTGGTCAAGGTGTCGTCGCAGCTGCCGGAGGACCTCGGCAAAGCCGTGCAGGCAAGCCTCGACGATTGGCGCAAGCAGGGCAAGCTGCGCGACCTATGGGCGCGCGACGCCGGCGTCTGGACCGGCGGGCCGGAGGCGAAGTGGCTGGCCTGGCTCGACATCGTGGACGACCGCACCCAGGACCTGCCGGCGCTGAAGGCGTTCCAGGACGACGTGCAGGCGGCCGGGTTCACCGACGTGCTGCTGCTGGGCATGGGCGGATCGAGCCTTGGGCCGGAGGTGTTCGCCGAGACGTTCGGCCATCGCGGCGGCTTCCCCGAACTGCACGTGCTGGACAGCACCGAC
>CAXSFF010000206.1:0-6129 GCA_964236035.1 uncultured Acetobacteraceae bacterium | reverse complement strand
CGACGTGGTGGCGTTCCTGCTGACGCCGGGCGCACTGGCGTTGACGGGCCAGGTGCTGCCGGTCAACGCCGGCTTCGTGTTCACGTGAGCGTCGCCGCCCGGTTCACCCAGCCGTTGCGGCTGGGCGAGGCGGAGGACCTGTCCGGCATCGTTGTCGAGGAGGCGCTGGACCTGTCGGGCGCCGTGCTGCCCAACCTCGACTTGCGACGCGCGACGTTTTGCTCGCCCGTGACGTTCCGCGGCGCGATGTTCCAGGGGCTGGCCTGGTTCCACGACGCCGTGTTCGAGGCGGGCGCCGATTTCTCCAACGTCACCTTCGGCAGCGACGCCCGCTTCGACGGTGTGCGGTTCCACGGGCCGGCGATCTTTTCGTCGGCGCAGTTCAACGGGGTTCCCTGCTTCGACCGCACCTGCTTCCTGGATGCGGCCTATCTGGACGGCATGCGCTGCTCCGGCAGCCTGTCGCTGTCCCGCACCGAGTTCAACGGCACCGCCTCGCTGCGCGACACCGTGTGCGAAGGCGGCCTGTGGTGCGACCGCGCCACCTTCCGCATGGAGGTGGAGCGCCGCGGCCTGCTCGTCCACGGCCGCAACTGGCTGTCGATGCAGCCAGGGATGGTGGCGGCAAGCCTCTGATTGTCGCTGGCCACGCTATGAAAAACTGCCGCGCGGCCCTGGATTGCCACGGCGCAAGCGCTCCTCGCAATGACGGCTAGGAGGCCGGTCTCCGATGCCGTTGGTGTGACCCTATGGAGCGGCGGCTTTGCTGTCGAACGTCTGACGGGCCTGGTCGACCTGGTCGAGATGCTCCGCTGCCCAAACCCAGACGCCGCAGAACGCCGCTCCTAGGCTGAGCCCAAGCTTGGTGAGCCTGTATTCGACCTTTGGCGGCACGACGGGGTGCACCGTGCGCGTGACCAGGCCGTCACGCTTCATCTGGCGCAGCGTCTGCGTGAGCATCTTCTGGCTGATGCCGACGACCACCTCGCTCAGCCGGGTGAACCGCATCTCTCCCTTCTGCTCCAGCGCCTCCAGGATCAGCATCGTCCACTTGTCGGCGACCCGGCCGATCGGGGTGTTCACCAAGGCCTCGATCTTCGGATCGATCTCGTCGGGGGGCGACTGGGCGGCATGGGCCTTTGCCGCTGCGATCTGCTCCGGGGTGAAATGCCGCATTCCTTACGCTCTCCATCAGGTGCCTATAGTACTTTCGGGTGCCTACTTTCTTTTGGAAAGTCCAATGCTAGTTCTGGTGCCGTCAATTCGGGAGCAGCACGATGAAGGTCACTGGCAACACGATCCTGATCACGGGTGGCGCATCAGGGATCGGGCGGGGCCTCGCGGAGGCGTTCCACGGGCTTGGCAACCAGGTCATCATCGCTGGCCGCTGCCAGCAGGCCCTGGACGAGGTGACGGACGCCAATCCCGGCATGAAGTCGCTCCGCCTCGACATCAACGACAAGGCCGGCGTGCAGGCGTTCGCCGAGCAGGCGGCGCAGGCATACCCGGCGCTGAACGTGCTGATCAACAACGCCGGCATCATGAAGCCTGAGGACCTGAAGGCGGCCCCGGCTACCTAGACATCGCCGAAGAGACGATCGCCACCAACCTGCTGGGCCCGATCCGGCTCACGGCCGCGCTGCTGCCCCATCTGCAGCGGCAGCCGCGCGCCGCCGTGCTGACGGTCTCGTCGGGCCTGGCGTTCGTGCCGCTGGCGGCGACCGCCACCTACTGCGCCACGAAGGCGGCCATCCACTTGTATTCGATGTCGCTGCGGCACCAGCTCGGCGGCACGGCGATGGAGGTCATCGAGATCGTGCCGCCCTACGTGCAAACCGAGCTTACGGGCGAGCACCAGGCCACCGACCCGCAGTCCATGCTGCTCGATGAGTACATCGCCGAGGTCATGCAGATCCTGTCCACCCAACCGGACGTCGCCGAAGTGGTGGTCGAGCGCTGCAAGCCACTGCGCTTCGCCTTCGAGACTGGCAATGGCGCCAAGATGTTCCAAGGCGTCAACAGCATGAGCCATTAGCGTCCCGACGCCGCCGCGAACACCGCGCGCGCCTCAGCCCGGCGCCATCTGGCGGGCGCCGTGGCGGTCGAACACCTTGTAGCTGCCCTTGAACCACGGCTCCGCCGCCAGCTTGGCGCGCCAGGGCGTGGCGCGCGCCTGCGCCCGCTCCGGCCCGTCCAGCGCGGCGCGGTCGGCCAGGTAGTGCAGCGCGAGGCGGTTGTACGGCACGGGGTCGCTGACGCTGACATCGAAGCGGCGGATGCCCAGCCAGGCCGGCGCCTGCATCAGCAGCGGCGCGTGGTCCTCGTCGTACCAGGCGTCGAAATCCGCCATCCGGTCGGGCGGCACGTCGAACCACACAGCGTACAGCAGCGGCGCGTCATCGGGCGATGCGCCCGGTTTGCGCACGGCGTTGATCTCGGTGCCGAGATAGCGGGTGAAGCCGGACACGCCGCCCAGCATACGCCGGGTCAGCTCGCTCGGCTGGTTCTTGATGCGATCGTATTCCGGCGTCTTCAGCGCGGCCAGCGAGTCCATCTCGTAGACCGCCAGGTAGTTCAGCTCCGGCAGCTTGTAGCGTTGCGCGCTGATGAAACCGGGCGCCCTGACCCGCAGCGGGATGTGCTCCTCGTCGTACC
This sequence comes from uncultured Acetobacteraceae bacterium, assembly GCA_964236035.1. Classification (GTDB taxonomy): domain Bacteria; phylum Pseudomonadota; class Alphaproteobacteria; order Acetobacterales; family Acetobacteraceae; genus CAXSFF01. The sequence goes on along the minus strand of CAXSFF010000206.1, from coordinate 3,474 downwards.
AGGCGTTGAACTCGGCCTCCCACGCGGTGGCCGGGTTCATCTCGGAAAACAGGATGGCATGGCCGAACATCGCGAACCCCTTGCATTGACCCGATGACCGCAAGTTGTCATGCATCATGGCGTTTGCGAACCGCTGGAGGCCTGCGATGCAACTGCCCCTCCTACGCTATCTCACCATCGTCGATCACGCCGAGGCCAGCGCGACCGACGGCGGCGGCCCGTTGCGCAAGGTTGCCGTGGTCGGCTTCGTGAAGAACCCGCACGCCGGCGCGTTCGGCGCCGACCTCGCGCCGATGATCGAGGCGAGCGTCGCCTTGGGCGAGCAACTATCGGCGATGGCGCTGGCGGCGATGGCGCCGTATGCCGCGGTGAGCTACGGCAAGGGCGGCGTCGCCGGGCTGCTGGGCCAGCAGGAGCACGTCAGCGCCCTGCTCACCACGGCCTTCGCCAATCCCTTGCGTGAGGCGATGGGCGGGGCGGCCTGGATTTCCTCCTTCACCAAGCGCGCCGCGCCGGGCGGGACGATCGACATCCCGCTGGCGCACAAGGACGCGCTGTACGTCCGCTCGCACTACGACGGCATGACCATCGCCCTGCCGGACGGGCCGCAGCCGGACGAGATCGCCGTCATCCTCTGCCTTGCCAACCGCGGGCGGATCGACGCGCGGGTCGGCGGGCTGCACGCCGACGCGATCGAGGGCCGGGACGGGCTGCGCTAGCGCCATGCGCACGGCCATCGTCAACCTCGGCCGCATCATCACCGGCGACTGGCGCGACCCCATCGGCGTTGGCGACGGCATCCTGATGGAGGACGGGCTGATTACCGCCGTCGGCACGCTGTCGGCGTCGCAGGCCGAGGCCGACGTGGTGATCGACGCCGGCGGCGCCACCGCCATCCCCGGCCTGATCGACAGCCACGTGCACATCACCTTCGGCGACTACACGCCGCGCCAGCGCACGGTGGGGTTCCTCGAAAGCTACCTGCACGGCGGCGTCACCACGGCGATCACCGCGTCCGAGGTGCACGTGCCGGGCCGCCCGAAGGACCCGGCGGGCGTCAAGGCTCTGGCCATCGCCGCCTCCCGCTGCTTCCAGGATTACCGGCCTGGCGGCATGCGGGTCCACGCCGGCTCCGTGATCCTGGAACCCGGATTGGTGGAGGCGGACTTCGCCGACCTGGCCGCCGCTGGCATCTGGCTGGCCAAGGCGGGTTTCGGCGCGTTCGCGACGCCGTTCGAGTACGCCGAGCAGGTCGGCTGGGCCAAGCGGCACGGCATGGTCACCACCATGCACACGGGCGGCTCCTCCATCCCCGGCTCCTCCGGCATCTGGGCCGACCACCTGCTCGCCTGCCGCCCGCACGTGTCGTTCCACGTCAACGGCGGCCCGATCGCCATGCCGGACGCCGACTTCCCGCGCCTGGTGCACGAGAGCGACATCGCGCTGCAGATCTGCACGGCGGGCAACCTGCGCACGGCCCTGCTGGTGGAGCGGCTGGCGCGCGACGCGGAGCAGTTCGACCGCGTGCTGATCGCCACCGACACGCCGACCGGCAGCGGCATCATGCCATTGGGCATCCACTACACGATGGGCCACCTGGCGAGCCTGGGTGGTCTGCCGCCGGAATGGGCGGTCGCCGCCGCCACGGGCAACAACGCGGCGGTCTACCGGCTGAACTCCGGCCTGCTGCGGACGGGGCGGGACGCCGACGTGGTCATCGTCGACGCCTGCGCCGGCGGCTCGCAGTCCGACGCGATGGACGCGCTGCGCAACGGCGACATCATGGGCATCGGCGCCGTGGTGACCGCGGGGGTGCCGCGCTTCGTCGGCCGCAGCCGCAACACGCCGGCGACCATCCGGACGGTGCAGGTCGCCTCGTGCCGCCTGCCGATGGACTTTTCGGGCGCGGCGCACTGATGCGGCCGCCGTCCTTGCTGATCGCCGGCGCCGGCCCCGTCGGCGTGGTGGCGGCGCTGGCGGCGGCGCAGGCCGGGTTCCAGGTAAGCCTGCTGGACGCCGCTGCCGAGATCGACACCAACCCGCGCGCCGCCACCACGCATCCCTCCACGTTGGAGATGATCGCCCGCGTCGGGCTGATCGAGCGCTTCACCGCGGAAGGGCTGGTCGCGCGCGACTTCCAGTTCTGGGACCGCCCGGCGCACGAGCTGGTCTGCACCTTCGACCACTCCGTGTTGCGCGACGACACGCCGTTCCCCTACGTGGTGCAGACCGAGCAGCACAAGCTCGCGCGCATGGGCATCGAGCGGTTGCAGGCGATGGGTGTCGAGGTGCGGTTCGGCGCCGCTGTCACCGCCTTGGCGCAGGACGCGGACGGCATAACCGTCACCATCGAGGCGGACGGCAGGCCGGAGCAGCTGCGTGCCGACTGGATGATCGGCGCCGACGGCGGGCGCAGCACGGTGCGCAAGCAGTTGGGCGTGGCGTTCGAGGGCTTCACCTGGCCCGAGCGCTTCCTGGTGCTGACGGTGATGGACGACTTCGAGCGGCACATGGGCTGCTGCTTCCGCAACTACCTGGCCGCGCCCGGCGAGTGGGCCAACCTGTTCAAGGTGTCCGGCAACGACGGCCTCGGCCGCTGGCGCGCCGTGTTCCCGACGGGCGTGGACGAGACCGACGAGGCGGCGCTGGCGGACGACGCGGCGCAGGCACGATTGAACCGGGTGTACGAATTGGGCCAGCCGTACGACATCGTCCACCGCAACATCTACCGCGTGCACCAGCGCGTCGCGGCGAGCTTCCGCGTCGGCCGCGTGCTGCTGGCCGGCGACGCGGCGCACGTCAACAACCCGATCGGCGGGCTGGGGCTGAACTTCGGCATCCACGACGCCATCCACGCCATCGACTCGTTGCGCGCCGTGACGATGGACGGCGCCGACGACGCCCTGCTGGACGACTACGCCGCGCGCCGCCGCAGCCTGAACGTGGAGTTCGTGCAGGAGCAGACCGTCGCCAACAAGAAGCGGCTGGAGGAGAAGGACGCAGGCGCCCGCCGCGCCAGCCTGGACTCGCTGCGCGCCACGGCGGCCGACCCGGCGCGCGCGCGGCAGTTCCTGCTACGCTCCTCGCTGATCAACAGCGTGCGCAAGGCGGCGGCATGACCCCGCCGCACCCCGCCCTCGCGCGCTTCCGGCGGGAGGCGGGGGCGGACCACGCCTACCCCGACCTGCACCAGCACATCGAGGAGCTGGCCCGCCGCGGCCTCCTGGTGGTGGTCGACGAACCGATCAACAAGGACACCGAGATGCACCCGCTGGTGCGCTGGCAGTTCCGCGGCGGCATCGCCGAGCACGACCGCCGGGCCTTCCTGTTCACCCAGCCGACCGACGCGCATGGCACCCGCTACGACGGCGCCGTGCTGGTCGCAGGCCTGGCCGGCAGCCGGGAGATCTACAGCGCCGGGTTCGGCCGCCCGGTCGAGGCGACGGTCCTCGACCCGGCCAACCCGTACGTCCT
>CAXSFF010000205.1:0-6147 GCA_964236035.1 uncultured Acetobacteraceae bacterium | reverse complement strand
CGGGCGCGATGGTGGACTACGCCTTCCACCAGATCATCACCGACCCGACCGACGCCGTGGTCCATGGCGAGCTGCCGCAGGTGGTGGCAAGCGGGGTGCGCAGCCTGAAGGTGTTCCTGACCTACGATCCGCTGCGATTGGACGACCGCCAGTACCTCGCCGTGCTGTCGGCGGCGCGTCGGCTCGGCTGCCTGGTCACCGTGCATTGCGAGAACGCCGACGCCATCGCCTGGCGCTCGGCGGCGCTGCTGGCGGCGGGCCATGCGGCGCCGAAGTACCACGCCTGGTCCCGCCCCGCGATCGTCGAGCGGGAGGCGACGCACCGGGCGATAGCACTCGCCGAACTGGCCGACACGCCGATCGAGATCTTCCATGTGTCGTGTCCGGAGGCCGCCGAGGAGATCGCCCGCGCCCAGGCCCGCGGGGTGCATGTCTGGGGCGAGACCTGCCCGCAGTATTTCGTCCTGCGCGCCGCCGACATGGACCGCCCCGGGTTCGAGGGGGCCAAGTTCATGTGCAGCCCGGCCCCGCGCGATACGGCGGCGTCCGCCGGGTTGTGGCAGGCGATCCGCCAGCGCACGCTCGAGGTGGTCAGCTCCGATCACAGCGGCTGGAGCTATGAGGGGCCGCGGGGCAAGCGGTCGGGTGGGACGGACGCGCCGTTCACCAGGATTCCCAACGGCGTCCCCGGGTTGGCCGCGCGGCTGCCGATCCTGTGGAGCGAGGGCGTCGCGTCCGGCCGCATCAGCCCGAGCGACTTCGTGCGGCTGACCGCCACCCAGCCGGCGCGGCTGTTCGGCCTGGCCAACAAGGGCCGCATCGCCCCCGGCGCCGATGCCGACCTGGTGCTGTGGGACCCCGCCCGCCGCACCCGCCTGACCAACGCGCTGATGCAGCACGCGATCGACTACACGCCCTACGAGGGGCTGGAGGTGACGGGCTGGCCGATGGCGACCCTACGCCGCGGCGAGCTGGTGATGCGCGACGGCGCCGTGGACGCGCGAGCCGGCAGCGGCCGCTACCTTCCCGTTGCGCCGTACGACATGATCCGCCCGCGCGGGGCTTTGCCCGACGGCTTCGACGCGGCGGCGTTCAGCTGAATGCTATGCCGGCGCCCAGCCATCGGGATGTCGGTGGAACATTGGCGTCCTGAACGCCGCCGCCACGGGGACGGGTTGCGGCCAGGATGCCTGCCACTCGCTGCCCTGGACCATCGCGACCGCCAGCCCGACCGGCGTTACCCCCGCCGCCTCCAGCAAGGCCAGCCCAGCCAGCGCCGAGCGCCCGGTGCTGATCACGTCATCGGCCAGCAGCACGCGGCGGCCCGCCAGGCGCGGCAGCACGCGCGGGTCCAGCCACATGCGCCGCGCCGCGTTGGCTCCCTCGGCCGGCCCCGTGATGGAGCCGAGCGGCACCGACAGCGCATCGTCGTACCAAAGCTTGCGCGTGGTGGACGGCGCCACCCAGTTCGCGTGGCCAAGCGCGCGGGCGAGCTCGGCTCCGATCCCGTGCCCAAGCGTCGGCAACCCGACGACGACATCGGGGCGCAGCGCGGCGGCAGCGGGGGCCAGCCACGCCACCAACTGGTCCAGCACGGCGAACGACGCCTGGTTCACGATCAGCCCGGCCACCGCGAACCGGCCCAGGTCCCGCAGCGGCAGGCGCAGGCTGCTGCCGTCCGGCATGGCGGCCGGATAGCTGTCGCTATAGGCATCGCGTGGCGGTTCGGCGGGGTCGAACCGCTGCCAGTAGCTCACGCCAGCGCGTCGAGCGCCGCCAGCACGCGCTCCGGCGTGAACGGCAGGTCCGTGAGGCGGATGCCGGCTGCGTCCTCGATCGCGTTGGCGACGGCGGCGGCGACGCCCAGGATGCCGGCCTCGCCGATGCCCTTCAGCCCACCCGGCCCGCGACCCATCTCATGCTCCAGGATGAAACTGGAGAACCGGCCCGGCAGGGTGGAGGCCTGCGCCACCCGGTACGCCCGCGGCCAGGCGTTGGCCGGCTGCTCGCCCTCGTAGCGCAGCTCCTCGAACAGCGCCTGGCTCAGCGCCTGGATCGCGGCCCCCTCGATCTGGCCGTGACACGCTTGCCTATCGATCGCCCGCCCGGCCTCGCCGCCGACCACCAACTGGTGCAGCGTCACTACCCCCGTCTCGCGGTCGACCTCCACCTCGGCGGCCGACCAGCAGGGCATCCAGGCCATGGTGCGGCTGCGCAACGGCGCGGTCTCGTCGTAAGGCTCCTTGAACGCGCCGCGGCCGATGAACTCCCAGCCGATGCCGCCATAATAGGCGCGGATCATCGGCTCCAGCGGATATGATCGGTTGCCGATGCAGGCGGCCCAATCCTCGATGACCGGGTCGTCGGCGCCGCAATCGACCTGGGAGCGGACGAACGCCGCAATCTGCCGGCGGACGTCCTGCGCCGCCGCCTCGATCGCCAGCCCCGTCACGATCGTGCTGCAACTGACGTGGGTGCCGTTGTCGGGCGGCGTGTGGTCGCTGTCGATCGGCGCATAGGTGACCCGGTGCGGCGGCAGGCCTAGCGCCTCCGCCGCGATCCGGCACAGCGCGGCGCCCGCTCCCTGGCCGATATCGACCACGGCCGCGCTGACGACCGCCTCGCCGCCTTGCGTCACCTTGATGATCGCCTGCGCATGGTTGCCGGTGCCGCCGGCGTCCTTGATGCCGACCGCCAGCCCAATGCCGCGGCCCGGCAGGCGCGGCGCGTGGTAGCCGATGCGCTCGGCGGCCTCCGTCAGCCCGGCGCGCAGGTCGCAGTCCATGCCGCTGTCGCCGGGCGCGAACGGCTGGTGCGGGCGCAGCATGTTGCGCATGCGGAACTCGTACGGGTCCATCCCGAGGCGGCGCGCGATCATGTCGGCCTGGCTCTCCGCCGCCCACGCCGCCTGGGTACCGCCGAAGCCGCGGAAGGAGCCGCCCGGCACGGCGTTGGTGCGCACGACCATGGCCTCCGCGTCGAGCGCGTCCCAGGCGTACACCCCGCCGCTGCGGAACGCCGCCTTGATCACCACCAGGGCGGAGGCGTCGGCATACGCGCCGCCGTCCAGCACGATGCGCGCCCGCCGCCCCATCATGCGCCCGGCGGCGTCGACCCCCGTGGTGAGGGTCAGGCGCGCGGCGTGCTTGGTGGTGGTGAGCATGCTTTCGTCGAAGCTCAGCGCCAGCCGCACGGGGGCGTCGGCGACCTGCGCCATCAGCGCCACCAGCGGCTCCATCTTACAGTACGACTTGCCGCCGAAGCCGCCGCCGACCAGCGGCGTGTGGATGCAGACGCGGTGCAGGGCGATGCCGAAGATGCGGGCCAGGTCGGCGCGGATCACGAACGGGTCCTGGTTGCAGGACCACAGCTCCAGCCGGTCGCCGGTCCAGCGGGCCACGTTGACGTGCGGCTCCAGGTGGTAGTGGTGGATGCGGGTGAAGCCGAAGCTGTCGGTGAACACGTGCGCCGATGCGGCCAGCGCGGCGTCGATGTCGCCGTAGCGGAAGCTGTAGTCGCATAGCACGTTACAGGCCGGCTCCGCCCGCGCGCTGGACCCGGCGCCGACGCCGGCCATGGCACCGCCGCACGGCTGCTCGAACAGCGCGGCGGCATCGGGCGCGAGGGCGGCGTCCGGCGTCATGAGTGCCGGCAGCACCTCGTAATCCACCACGATCGCCTGGGCGGCGCGGAAGGCCGTCGCCTCGTCCACGGCGACGATGCCGGCGACGATGTCGCCGACGTAGCGCACGCGGTCGGTGGCGAGCACCGGCTGGTCGCGCAAGGCGACGCCGTAATACGGGTCGGCGAGGGCCGCCGTGTCCGCCCCCGTGACGATCGCCACTACGCCGGGCAGCGCGCGGGCGGCCTGCGTGTCGATGCCGCGGATGCGGGCGTGCGCGTGCGGGCTGCGCAACAGCTTGCCGTGCAACATGCCGGAGACGCCGAAGTCGAAGGCGTACCGCGCCTGGCCGGACACCTTGTCGCGCAGGTCGGGCGGGGGCGGCGGGGCGATGCCGTCCATCACGCGGCCCGGCGCGAGGCGGCGGCGCGCTGGATCGCCGTGATGATCGCGCGGTATCCGGTGCAGCGGCAGACATGGCCTTCGAGCCAGTCGCGGATGGCGGCCTCGTCCGGATCGGGGTTCTCGTCGAGCAGGGCGTGGGCGGACAGGATCATCCCGGCGGTGCAGAAGCCGCATTGCACGGCGCCCTCCGCCAGGAACGCCTGCTGCACGAAATCGAGGGTGCCGCGCGGCGACAGGCCCTCGATGGTGGTGATGGCGGCGCCGTCGGCCATGACGGCGAAGGTCGAGCAGGCGGCGACGGGAGTGCCGTTCACCAGGACCGTGCAGGCGCCGCAGACGCCGTTGTCGCAGCCCACCTTGCAACCCGTCAGGCCTAGGTCGTCGTGCAGCAGGTCGGCCAGGATGCGGTTGCTGGCGACGTCCATCTCGCGGCGGCGGCTGTTGACGATGAGGGTGATGGTCATGCGGCGCTCCCGGCGCGGATCAGCAGCCGCCGGGTCAGCACGCCGGCCATGCGCCGTGGGTAGCCGCAGTCCGGCAACGCCTGCACCACCTGCGCCGCGAGCATGGCGGCGTCCACCGCCAACGCCGGAACCGGCTTTGGTTCGAGTGTCAGCGCGATCACGGGTGCCGTCGCGTAGGCCATGCCGACGGTGACCCGCAACGCGACCGCCAGCCCGGCCGACAGTGTCACGCCCAGCCAAACCGTCAGCGTCGGGCGCAGCGTGCGGTCGGCGAGCAGGATGCCGCCGACGGGGATGTGCAGGGCGGTCAGCAGCCCGCCATCCTGCGCCAGTTCGGCGACGGGGATGCGCCGCCTGCCGCCAGGCCCCGCCACCTCGGCCTGTGCGTCGAGCGCCAGCATCGCTGGCAGCCCGTCATAGTCGCGATGCGCCGCCATCAGGTTGCCGCCGACGGTGCCGGCGTAGCGCGTGCGCGGGTTGGCGACCGTGGCCCACGCATGGACTAGGCCGGGTGCCAGCCGGATGGCGTCGGCATCCCGGATCAGCGCCGCGTGCGTGGTGGCGGCGCCGACCCGCAGCATGCCGCCCTCGACGCGTGCGCCGGCAATGTCGGGAATGCCATCGATGCGGATCACCCGGTCCAGCGCGTGGCCGTGCTTCAGCCAGTCGACCAGGTCCAGGCCGCCCGCCATGTAGGCGCTCGTGCCGGGTTCGTGACGCAATCCGACCGCCTCAGCCACGCTGCCGGGACGATGCAGCGCGAACGGCGCGATGTGCCGCCGCGACCGCAATCCCACCAGCGGGGTCAATGCGCCCCCGCCGCGATCGGGGCGCCGTGCCAGCACCGGACCAACAATTCGGCCAGGGCGACCGAGCCGTGCAGCCCCATGCCGATGGCGCACGGCAAGGCGATGGCGGCGAACACCAAGGCAGTCTCCCCGGCCGAAGAAGCGAACATGATGATGTGGCACAATCCTTCCTGCCCGGTGACGAACTTGCCGGCGATCACGTCGATCATGGCGACGGTGACGCCTACCTTCATCGGGCGCGCTGCAAGTGCCGGCCGCGGTGACGATGCAGGATATGGGTCGGGAACATCACGTTCTCCGGACGGCTCCCGTGTCGTAGGCCTTCCACGCATTGTCGGCGCGGAGGCAGGTCTCGTCGGACGGCGACAGGGCGGGCGCGGGCATGATATCGCATAGCAGCAAGCTTCGTGCCATGCACAGGCAGCCAATCGTGAGATGCGCCTGGCACCGCCCGAACCTGAAAGCCGATTGCATGACGGTTGATAAATATGCCGCACGAGAATGGCGAAAACGCCTTCGGGATGTGCTCAACTCCATATGGGACCCCATAGGGAGCTGCCCCGACGATGAATATGACACCTATGTCGGGAAGATAGCGTCGTTGGTCAGGGAGGGCGCTTCGGACGATCTTCTACGAGGATACCTTCGTTGGTCCGAAGCAGAGCACATGGGTTTAGGCGAGCCGGACCCCGTCAGGCTCGACCAGACGTTAACCGCAATCCATGCCCTCGGACCTGTCCCCTGACCGCCAATGACGGTCCAGCGAGGCGGTCGTCCGCAACGTGCTGGCCATCCTGCTCCATGACGTGCTGCCATCGCCGCCGGATGCGGAGAAAACAGGCAGCCC
>CAXSFF010000204.1:0-6154 GCA_964236035.1 uncultured Acetobacteraceae bacterium | reverse complement strand
CAAGGTGGCGCTGGTGTTGCAGGGCGGCGGCGCGCTGGGCGCCTATCAGGCCGGGGGCTACGAGGCGCGGCACGAGGCCGGGCGGGAGCCGGACTGGATCGCCGGGGTGTCGATCGGCAGCATCAACGCCGCCCTGATTGCAGGCAACCCGCGCGACCAGCGGCTGGCGGCGCTGCGGGAGTTCTGGCGCACCGTCACCGCGCGCCCGGTCTGGGGGTTCCTGCCGCCCGGCGACCAGGGACGGCGGCTGCACAACATGTGGTCGTCGTCGCTGACCATGCTGCTGGGCCAGCCCGGCTTCTTCCAGCCCAACCCCGTGTCGCCGTGGCTGCGCCCGCGCGGAGCTTCCGGCGCCACCGCGTTCTACGACAACGCGCCGCTGCGCGAGACGCTGGCGCAACTGGTGGACTTCGAGCGCATCAACGCCGGGCCGGCGCGCTTCGCCGTCGGCGCCGTGAACGTCGGCACCGGCAACTTCGCCTATTTCGACAGCGCCGATAGGGACATCACCCTAGACCACGTGATCGCCAGCGGCGCGTTGCCGCCGGCGATGCCGATGACGCAGATCGGCACGGATTCCTACTGGGACGGCGGCCTGGTCTCGAACACGCCGCTGCAGCACCTGCTGGACCACATCGACGGCGAGAACGCGCTGGTGTTCCAGGTCGACCTGTTCAGCGCCCGCGGCCCCGTGCCGCGCGACATGCCGGAGGCGATGGCGCGCGCCAAGGACATCCAGTATTCCAGCCGCACCCGCTTGACCACGGACTACTACCGGGCCAAGCACCTCCAGCGCATCCAGATGAAGCGGCTGCTGGCGAAGCTCGACGACCACCAGCTTTCGCAGGAGGAGCGGGACCTGAAGGTGCGCTGGGCGGTGCTGCCCGCCATCTCCATCCTGCAGCTGGTCTACCAGCAGGCGGCGCACGAGGGCGACGCCAAGGACTTCGACTTCAGCAAGTCGTCGATGCGCGACCACTGGGCGGCGGGACTGCGCGACACCCGCCTGACCCTGGCGCACAAGGACTGGCTGCGCATGCCGTCGGAGGAGAGCGGCATCGTCACCCACGACATCCACCGCGAACCCAGCTGACGGCGAAACGCCAGGCAACGACCGCCGGGCCTGCGCGTTGGGGGCCGACGTCAACACAGGAGAGCCAACGATGGCGCAGGAAAAGACCAAGAGCGCGGAACAGGTGCCCGACCAAGTGCAGGCCGGGGTGCATCTGCACCGGACGCGCAACTCGCAGAACGCCAAGGGCGTTTCCATGGAGCTGCTGCAGGCCCGCGTGGCGGAGGCGATCGACATGTCGCTGATCACCAAGCAGGCGCACTGGAACCTGAAGGGGCCGCAGTTCATCGGCGTCCACCTGATGCTCGACACCTTCCGCAAGGAGCAGGACGAGTACGTCGACACCATGGCCGAGCGCATCATCCAGCTTGGCGGCACGGTCCGCGGCACGGTGCAGGAGGTTAGCGCCCGCAGCAAGCTCGAGTCGTACCCGGTCGACATCTACCAGGTCAGCGACCACATCCACGCGTTGATCGAGCGCTACGCGGCGGTGGCAAACGCCATCCGCGACAGCATCGACGAAGTGGACGAGGCCGGCGACGCCGACACCGCCGACATCTTCACCGAGGTGTCGCGTGGCATCGACAAGCAGCTGTGGTTCCTGGAGGCGCACACGCAGGAGCGCTCGGCCAGCGACACGTTCCCCATGAAGAGCTAGGTTCCATGAAGAGCTGAGGCTTGCCCCCGACTCCCCTGCGCGGCTAGCGTGCGGGGGAGCCACGGGAACACAGCATGAACGACCTCTTCAGCCCCGGCCGCGCCACGCCGGCGGCAAGTGCCGAAAAGCGCAAGTCGGTCGCCAAGAACGCGGCTCAGGACGACAGCTACTCCGCCAAGGACATCGAAGTCCTGGAGGGCCTGGAGCCGGTGCGCCGACGCCCAGGCATGTATATCGGCGGCACCGACGAGCCGGCCCTGCACCACTTGGCCTCGGAAATCCTCGACAACGCCATGGACGAGGCCGTTGCCGGGCACGCCAGCGTCATCGAGTTCGCCGTGCAACCCGGCAACTGGCTGCTGGTGCGCGACAACGGCCGCGGCATCCCCGTCGACCCGCACCCGAAGTTCAAGCCGATGAGCGCGCTCGAGGTAATCCTCACGACGCTGCACTCCGGCGGCAAGTTCGGCGGCGACGCCTACGCCACCTCGGGCGGGCTGCACGGCGTCGGCAGCTCCGTCGTCAACGCGCTGAGCGAGCAGATGGAGGTGGAGGTCGCGCGCGACCGTACGTTGTGGCGGCAGACCTATGCGCGCGGCAAGTCCGTCACGCCGCTGGTCAACGCCGGGCCGACGCAGAACCGCCGCGGCACCACCATCCGGTTCAAGCCCGATCCGGAGATCTTCGGTCCGCTGCAGTTCAGTTCGGCGCGGCTGTACCGGCTGTGCCGCTCCAAGGCGTACCTGTATCGCGGCGTGCAAATCCGCTGGACCTGCGACCCGGCGCTGTTGCAAGGCGACACGCCGGCCGAGGCCGTGCTGCACTTCCCCGGCGGCCTGCGCGACAGCCTGGAGGAGGACATCGCCGATGCCTCCCGCGCGGTGCCGGAAATCTGGGCCGGCGAAGCGGAGCTGCCGCAGCGCGACGACGGACGCTCGGGCGGCCGTGCGGAGTGGGCGGTGGCGTGGCTGGAGCACGGCGACGGCTTCCTGAACTCTTACTGCAACACCGTGCCGACGCCGCTGGGCGGCACCCACGAGGCCGGCTTCCGTGCCGCGTTGCTGAAGGGCGTGCGGGCATGGGGCGAGCAACGTGCCAACAAGCGTGCCGCGCAGGTCACGGGCGAGGACGTCGTGTCCGGGATGGCGGCCAAGCTGTCGGCGTTCGTGCGCGACCCGCAGTTCCAGGGTCAGACCAAGGAGAAGCTCACCAGCCAGGACGCCACCCGCCTGGTCGAGACAGCGATGCGCGACCGCTTCGACCATTGGCTGGCAGGCAACCCGGCGCAGGCCGACACGCTGCTGAACGCGCTGATCGAGCGGGCGGAAGACCGGCTGCGGCGGCGCGAGAACAAGGACGTCGCCCGCAAGTCCGCCACCAAGCGTTTGCGGCTACCCGGCAAGCTTGCCGACTGCACCAGCGAGAACGCGGCGCAGACCGAGCTGTTCCTGGTGGAGGGCGACAGCGCCGGCGGCTCGGCCAAGCAGGCGCGGCGGCGCGACACCCAGGCGGTGCTGCCGTTGCGCGGCAAGATCCTCAACGTCGCCAGCGCCTCCGTGGACAAGCTGCGGCAGAACCAGGAGCTGCGCGACCTGGTGGAGGCGCTGGGCTGCGGCGTCGGCGACAGGTTCGACCTCAAGCGGCTGCGTTACGGCCGGGTCATCATCATGACGGACGCCGACGTGGACGGGGCGCACATCGCCAGCCTGCTGATGACGTTCTTCTACCGCGAACTGCCGGCGCTGGTGCATGGCGGCCATGTGTACCTGGCGCAGCCGCCGCTGTACCGCATGATCCAGGGGGCGAAGTCGCTGTACGCGATGGACGACGCGGACCGGGAGCGCAAGATGAAGACGTTCAAGGCCGGGCCGAAGGTGGAGGTCAGCCGGTTCAAGGGCCTCGGCGAGATGCCGCCCGCCGCCTTGCGGGAAACCACCATGGACCCGGCGCGCCGCACCTTGCTGCAAGTTGGGGTAACGCTCGAACGCACGGACGAGACCAACGTGCTGGTGGAGAGCCTGATGGGCCGCAAGCCCGAGCTGCGCTACCAATTCATCCAGAGCCACGCGCGGTCGGTGTCGGAAGGTGATGTCGACGTGTAGGCTTGGCCTAAACCTTCTTCTTCAGCGTCGGCGAGGCCTTGAACCGCACCGTCTTGCCGGCCTTGACCTTGACCGGCTCGCCGGTGCGCGGGTTGAGCGCCTTGCGCGCGCGGGTCTTGGCCACCGTGAAGGTGCCGAAGCTCGGCAGCGTGAAGCGGCCGTTCTTCTTGAGCTCCCGGACGATGGCACCCATCAGTTCGGCCGCGGCGCGATTGGCAGCGACGCCGGTCAGTTCAGCAGAATCCTGGATCACGGCGGCGATAAAGGCTTTGGACATCAGGCGACACTCCGCAAACAACCCGTCCCTTCGCACTGCAACAGCGAATTGTCCAGAGTCGCATCGATCAGGGTCCTTCAGCCGTCATTGCGAGGAGCGCTTGCGACGAAGCAACCCAGGGCCGCGCGGAGGGTTTTCGTCGCACGGCCCTGGATTGCCACGCCGCCAAGCGGCGGCTCGCAACGACGGGTACTGTTTACAAACCCGCTTGACTGACGAACTTGGTGGTCAGGTAAGCCTCCAGCCCCTCGATGCCGCCCTCGGAGCCGTAGCCGCTGTCCTTCATGCCGCCGAACGGCGTCTCCGGCAGCGCCAGGCCGTGATGGTTGATCGACATCATCCCGGCTTCCACTTCCGAACCCATCCGCTGCGCCGTGCGCATCGACTGCGTGTAGGCATACGACGCCAGGCCATACGGCAGCCGGTTCGCCTCGGCGATCGCCTGGTCGGTGTCGCGGAACGGCATCATGACGGCGATCGGCCCGAACGGCTCCTCGTTCATGATGCGCGCCTCGACGGGGACGTCGGTCAGCACCGTCGGCTCGAAGAAGTTGCCTTTGTTGCCGATGCGCGCGCCACCCGTGCGGACCACGCCGCCGCGCTGCACGGCGTCGGCGACCAGGCTGTCCATCGCCTGCACCCGGCGGTCGTTGGCAAGCGGCCCCATGGTGGAGCCGTCGGCCAACCCGTCACCGACCTTGATCGCCTCGGACGCCTTCACGAACCGGCCGACGAAGTCCTCGTACACCCGCTCCTGCACCAGGAAGCGGGTCGGCGCCACGCAGACTTGGCCAGCGTTGCGGTACTTGTTCGCCGCCAGCACCTTGGTCGCGACATCGAGGTCGGCGTCGTCGAACACGATCGCCGGGGCATGGCCGCCCAACTCCATGGTGACCCGCTTCATGTGCGCCCCCGCCAGCGCCGCCAGGTGCTTGCCCACGGCGGTCGACCCGGTGAAGCTGATCTTGTGCACGACGGGATGCGGGATCAGGTAGCTCGAGATCTCGTCCGGGATGCCGTAGACCAGGTTCACCACGCCCGGCGGCAGCCCGGCGTCCTGGAAGGCGCGCATCATCTCGGCGCAGCTTCCCGGCGTTTCCTCCGGCCCCTTCACGATGATCGCGCACCCCGCCGCCACCGCCGCGGCCACCTTGCGCACAGCCTGGTTGATCGGGAAGTTCCACGGGGTGAACGCCGCCACCACGCCGATCGGCTCCCTCAGCACCATCTGGGTGATGTTGTCGGCGCGCGCCGGGATCACGCGGCCGTAGGCGCGGCGCCCCTCCTCGGCATACCACTCGATGATGTCGGGGCCGGCCATGGTCTCGCCCTTGGCCTCGGCGAACGGCTTGCCCTGTTCCATCGACATGGTGCGCGCGATGGTGTCGACGCGCTCGCGCATCAGGGCGGCGGCGCGGCGCATGACCTTCGACCGCTCATAGGCGGAGGTGTGCTTCCAGACCTGGAAGCCACGCGCCGCCGCCGCCAGCGCCCGGTCGAGATCGGCGATGCCGGCATGCGCGACGGTGCCGATCGGCTCGCCGGTGGCCGGGTTGACCACCAGCAGGATCTTGCCGCTGTCCGACGGGGCCCAAGCGCCGTCGATCAGCAGTTGCACGTTCTCGTACATCAGGTGGCCTCCATCAGCGTTCCAGGCGAAAGCCTAATTCTTCTCTCCTCCCTTGCGGGAAGGGTCGGGCCGCGCGCGGTGGTTGGTGTGGCCCACCCCTCCTCCCTGCTTCCTCCCGCAAGGGGAGGAGGAGCAGCAAGTTAGGTGAGCACGTCCTCTAGGCGGATGGGCAAGTCGCGCACCCGCACCCCCGTGGCATGGAACACGGCGTTGGCGATCGCCGGCGCCACGCCCACCATCGGCAGCTCGCCCAAGCCCTTGGCGCCGATCGGGTTGGCGGTGCGGTCGTCGCCCTGCACCAGGATGGCGGTGATCTCCGGCACGTCGGCGTTCACCGGCAGCAGGTACTCGCTGATGTTGCTGTTCACCACCCGGCCACTTGCCTCGTCGACTACCGTCTCCTCCAGCAGCGCCA
>CAXSFF010000203.1:0-6163 GCA_964236035.1 uncultured Acetobacteraceae bacterium | reverse complement strand
CCGCAGCACGCCCTCGTAGCGGCGCGGCAGCCAGCCGTCGACCCGGCGCACCATGCCGGGCCAGTCGCGCAGCAGGTAGAACGCCACCACCGGCGTCACCACCAGCAGCGACAGCACGTTGAACAGCGCGAAGCCGCCGCCGACGATGCGGGTCAGCGCGCCGGCGAGGAACGACAGCATCGCCCCCGCCTGCCCGCTCACCAGGTCGCGCAGCTTCTCGTCGACGTAGTCGGAGCCCATGCGCTCCTGCAGCGTGACGATGACGGTGCCCGCCCACATCCGCAGCTCGGTCACGTAGGCCGGCACGCGGGAGATCAGGATGCCGAGCTGCGACAGGATCAGCGGATACAGCAGCAGCGCGAACAGCAGCCCGGCGGCGACCAGGCCGACCACCAGCAGCAGCGCCGCGATGCCGCGGCGCATGCCATGCCGGGTCAGCCGGGTGGCCGTCGGGTCGAGGAAGTAGGCGATGCCGGCGGCGACCACGAACGGCAGCAGGATGGCAGCGAACAGCTGCACCGCGGCCAAGAACGCCAGCAGCAGGCCGACCAGCAGCGTCAGCCGCTGCCCCTTCGTGGCGTGCGGCAGCACCGAGACGGGCGGCGGCGAGGGCGGCGCCGGCGGGTCCGGCAGGCGCGGCGGGATGCGGACCGGGATCTGGTTCATGCCGCAGCCGATCGCTTGATTGCGCCCAGCTTGATTGCGCATGGGGGAGCACTGTGGTTGTTACCGGCAGCCTGCATGGCGGCAGTCTAGCCGATCCCGCCGCGCGGCTGAAGCATTCCGTTCCACCTCCAGGCCGAGGCCATCATGACGACCTATCGCGACGCAGGCGTCACCACCTATCGCGACGCAGGCGTCGACATCGCGGCCGGCGACGCCCTGGTGGAGCGGATCAAGCCCCTCGCCGCCGGCACCCGACGGCCCGGCGTGATGGGCGGCCTGGGCGGTTTCGGCGCGCTGTTCGACCTGAAGGCCGCCGGCTTCGTGGACCCCGTGCTGGTGTCGGCCACCGACGGCGTCGGCACCAAGCTCAAGATCGCCATCGACACGGGGCGGCACGACACCGTCGGCATCGACCTGGTGGCGATGTGCGTCAACGACCTGGTGGTGCAGGGCGCCGAGCCATTGCTGTTCCTGGACTACTTCGCCACGGGGTCGCTCGACGTGGAGCAGGCGGCGCGGGTGGTGGCCGGCATCGCCGCCGGCTGCACGCTGGCCGGCTGCGCACTGGTGGGCGGCGAGACGGCGGAGATGCCCGGGCTGTATGCATCCGGCGATTACGACCTGGCGGGATTCGCGGTCGGCGCGGCGGAGCGGGGCACATTGCTGCCGACGGGGGTGCAAGCGGGACAGACGGTGCTCGGGCTGGCCAGTTCCGGCGTGCATTCCAACGGCTTCTCGCTGGTGCGGCGCATCGTCGGCGACCTGGCGTGGCACGATGAGGCGCCCTTCGCGCCCGGCCGCTCGCTGGCGGAGGCGCTGCTGGAGCCGACGCGTATCTACGTGAAGCCGTTGCTGGCGGCGCACGCGGCCGGGTTGCTGCGCGCCGCGGCGCACATCACTGGCGGCGGGCTGCCCGGCAACCTCGACCGCGTGCTGCCGCATGGCACGCGCGCGGTGCTGCGGGCGGCGTCCTGGCCGCGGCCGCCGGTGATGGATTGGCTGGCGCAGCGTGGCCAGGTGGCGGCCGACGAGATGCTGCGGGTGTTCAACTGCGGCATCGGCATGGCCGTGGTGGTGGACGACGCGGCACAGGCGACGGCGCTGCTGCGGTCGCACGGCGAGACGGTGTTCGAGATCGGCCGCATCGAGGCGCATGACGGCCCGGCGTGCGTGCTGATCGAGTGATGCCAATATGAAAGCCGTCATTGCGACGCCGCTTGGCCGTGGCAACCCAGGGCCGCACGACCAACATTCGTCGCGCGGCCCTGGGTTGCTTCGTCGCAAGCGCTCCTCGCAATGACGATGAAAGTCGCCGTGCTGGCGAGCGGGCGCGGCTCCAACCTTGCGGCGCTGCTGGCGGCGATGGCGGACCCGGATTTCCCTGCCAAGGCGGCGTTGGTGCTGTCCAATCAGCCCGGCGCCGGCGCGCTGGAACTGGGCCGCGCCGCCGGCGTGCCGACGTTGTGCATCGACCACCGGCCGTTCGGGCGCGACCGCGCGGCGCATGAGCAGGCGATCGATGCGGCGCTCCGGGAGCACGGCGTCGAGATCGTCTGCCTGGCCGGCTACATGCGGCTGCTGACGCCTTGGCTGGTCGATGGCTGGGCGGGGCGGATGCTGAACATCCACCCGTCGCTGTTGCCCGCCTTCCCCGGCCTGCACACGCATGAGCGGGCGTTGGCGACGGGCGCGCGCCTGCATGGCTGCACCGTGCACCTGGTCACCGCCGTGATGGACGAAGGCCCGATCCTGGCGCAGGCGGCGGTTCCCGTGCTGCCCGGCGACGACGCCGATGCGCTTGCCGCCCGCGTGCTGGCGCAGGAGCACCGCCTGTACCCCGCAGCCCTTGCCGCCTTCATTCGCGGCGATTCAGGCATTTCGCCATCTGCCGAAACGGCATTGCTCAATCCCTTGCCAGCGCCGACGGCCAAGCCTTAAAAAGCACGTCCCTCATCAAAGGCTTGCACCATGGCGAACCCCGCCGACCCAAATCCCCCTGTCCCGCAGACGGAGACCGCCCCTGACATCAGCCAGGCGTTCGTCGCCGACCGCCAGAGCTTCTGGGGCAGCTTCACCACCTTCGTCACCGGCGGCGCCATCGCCGTCACCGTGCTGCTGATCGCGATGGCTTACTTCCTGACGTGATGCCGTAGTCCTTTCTGGCGAAAGCGACGCTGCTCGACCCCTCCTCCCGCAAGGGGAGGAGGAGCAGTGTAGATCAGCGGTTCGCTGATTTCACAGCAGGTCCTCCACCTGGATCGGCGTCTTGCGCACGCGGATGCCGGTCGCGTGATAGACGGCGTTGGCGATCGCGGCGGGCATGCCGACGATGCCGACCTCCCCCACCCCCTTGGCGCCGATCGGGTTGACCAGGGTGTCCACCTCGTCCAGCGTCTCGACGATCACCTCGCCGATGTCGGCGCTGGTGGGCACGTGGTAGGTCGCCAGGTCCTGGTTGGCGAAGCGGGCGCGCGGACCATCGGTCTGAGTTTCCTCCAGCAGGGCGAAGCTGGCGCCCCAGATCATGCCGCCGGCCAGGTTGCTGTGCGCGGTGCGCCGGTTGATGATCCGGCCGCAGGCGAACACGCCGACCATCCGCGGCACCCGGATCGTGCGCAGCAGCGGGTCGATGTGGACCTCGGCGAACTGGGCGCCGAAGCTGTAGCTCGGGTGCTTGCTGGCTTCCGGCGCCGACATCGCCAGCCCCCCGTCCAGCCCGTGCTTCGCCGCCTTGGCCTCCATGTCGTCCGGCTTCCAATCCGCCGTGATGTCGATCGGGGCCGTCAACACCTCGCTGATCGCGCGGGCCGAGCCGTCGGGCCCCACCACGTGGCCGCCGGCCAGTTCCAGCGCCGCCAGGTCGACGCCGGGGAAGTGCCTGGCCGCCGCCGCCAGCAGCGCCGTGCGCACCTGGAGCGCCGCCGCCTGGATGGCCGAGCCGGCCGATCCCGTGGTGATCGAGCCACCGGCCAACGGCCCGGACGGCAGCGTGCTGTCGCCCAGTTCCACGGTGACCCGCGCGTCGTCGATGCCCAGCACGCTGGCTGCGACCTGGCCCAGCACGGTGTAGGCGCCCGTGCCGACGTCATGCGCGGCCGTCGCCACGTGCAGCGAGCCGTCCACCTTCAGCACCACCCGGGCACGGGATGGCGCCGTCGCCGACGGATAGGCCGCGGTGGCGCAGCCATAGCCGATCAGCAGGCCGTCGGCCGTCTTCATGGAGCCGACGCCGGGCGTGCGGCGGTCCCAGCCGAACAGCTTGGCGCCGCGGCGGAAGCACGGCACCAATGAGCGGCTGCTCCAGGGACGGCCGTGCACGGGGTCGACGGCAGGCTCGTTCTTGATGCGCAACTCGATCGGGTCCATGCCCAGCGCCACGGCCAACTCGTCCATCGCCGACTCGAAGCCGAAGAAGGCCGGCGCCTCGGCGGGCGCGCGCTGGAAGCCCGGCGTGTTGACGTCCGTCTTCACCACCCCCTCCCGCGTGCGGATGTTCGGGCTGTCGTACATCAGCGCCGTCGCCTGCGTGCCGGGGAACGCGATGTAGTCGATCTCGGCGGTCTGCCCCGCCTCCTCGTGGATGACGGCGGTGAGGGTGCCGTCCCGCTCCGCCGCCAGCGCCACGCGGCTGATGGTCGCCGGGCGGAACGAGCCGACCGTGAACATCGCGTCCCGCGGCACCACCAGCTTCACCGGGCGTCCGAGCCGCCGCGCCGCCAGCGCCACCAGCACGGTGTGCGGCAGGATGGTGGCCTTGGCGCCGAAGCCGCCGCCCGTGTAGGGCGCCACCACGTGCACGTCCTCCGGCGCGATGCCGAAGATGGCGGCCAGGGCGACGCGGGTGCCGATCACCCACTGGCTGCACATCTGCACCGTCAGCTTGTTGTCCTGCCAGCTCGCCGTGGTGGAATACAGCTCGATCGGGTTGTGGTGCTGCACGGGCGTCATGTAGGTCGCGTCGACCTTCACGGGCGAAATGGCAAAGGCGGCCTGCGCGTTACCCTTGTCGATCGACTTGTCGGGCATCGGCTCCGTCACCCGGTCCGGCGCGTCCATGTTGGCGACGGCGGGAACGGAGGCGTACTCCACGTTCAGCAGCCGCGCCGCCTGCTCCGCCGCCTCCAGCGTGTCGGCAATGGTCACGCCGACGATCTGCCCGGCGTAATGCACCTCGTCCGAGGTCAGCGGCATGAACGAGGACTGCATGTGCCCGCCCAGCATGACGAACTTCTCCTCGCCGAAGCTGGCGTTCAGGCTGCGGTGGGTCAGCACCATCTGCACGCCCGGCACCGCCTCCGCGTCCGTGGCGTCGACCCGGGTGATGCGGCCCTTGGCGACGGGGCTCAGCGTCAGCGCGGCGTACGCCACGTCGCCGACGGCGAAGTCGGCGGCGTACAGCGCGGACCCGCTAGCCTTGGCGGCGCCGTCACGGCGGACGACGGGCTGGCCGATGTTGGTGTCCATAACTTAGTTCCTCTTGCTGGCGACCAGCGCCGCACGGGCAACGGCCCGGGCGCCGAGTTCGATCTTGAACGCGTTGTGCTGAAGCGGCCGCGCGCCGGCGAAGGCCGCCTGCCCCGCCGCCAGCGCCGATGCCTCCGTCAGCACCTGGCCGGTCAGTGCCGCCTCCGCCGCAGGCGAGCGCCACGGCTTGCTGGCGACGCCGCCCAGCGACACCCGCGCCGTGGCGACCCGGTCGCCGTCCAGCTCCAGCGCCACGGCGGCGGACACCACGGCATAGGCATAGCTCTGGCGGTCACGCACCTTGATGTAGGTGGAATGGCGTCCGGCTGGAGTTGCCTGCACGGTGATCGCCGTGATGATCTCGCCGGGCCGCAGCACCGTCTCCCGCGCCGGGTCGTCGCCATACGCCACGTGCAGCTCGGCGAACGGCAGCGTACGGGTGCCGGCGGCGGAGCGGATTTCCACCGCCGTGTCGAACGCCGCCAGGGTGGCGCCCCAATC
The DNA here is from genome assembly GCA_964236035.1 of uncultured Acetobacteraceae bacterium. Classification (GTDB taxonomy): domain Bacteria; phylum Pseudomonadota; class Alphaproteobacteria; order Acetobacterales; family Acetobacteraceae; genus CAXSFF01. Next base: position 532 of record CAXSFF010000203.1, on the reverse strand, counting down.
GCCCGGATAGGTGGCGACGCATTGGTCGGAAGTGCCGAACAGCGCCATCTCGCGGCTGATGCCGTCAAGCGCGCTGCAGCCGGAGCCGGGCACGCGCTTGTTGCAGGCGGAGACGCCGTCGCGGAAATACGGGCAGCGGGTGCGCTGCAGGATGTTGCCGCCGAGGGTAGCCGCGTTACGCAGCTGCTGCGAGGCGGCATGCTGCAGACTCTCGACCAGCACCGGGTAGTTCTGCTTCAGCCCGGCGTCCTCAGCCACGTCGGCCATCCGCGCCAAGGCGCCGAAGCGCAGCACGGGTCCGGATGTGTCAAATGCCGAAAGTTCGCCGAGGTGGCCGATGTCGACGACGCTGGACGGGCGCGCCAAGTCGCCGCGCATCAGGTCGACCATGGTGGTGCCGCCGGCCATCACCGCTGCGCCGGGCGCGGCGGCGGCGTGCAGCGCATCGTCAAGCGAGGTGGGGCGGACATAGGTGAATGGCTGCATGTCAGGCGCCCGCCTGGGCCACGTCGCGGATGGCGGCGACGATGTT
>CAXSFF010000202.1:0-6163 GCA_964236035.1 uncultured Acetobacteraceae bacterium | reverse complement strand
GGCTGCCGGGAAAGCCTCGGGAATGTGGAATCCGGCGCTCATGGGCAGCCTGCTGCAACGGATCGACAGGGCGGCCAGCCGCGTGGCGAACGCATCGATCGCGCCGCTGGCCCCGCCGACGGTCAACTGCCTGGGCGCGTTGATGGTGGCGATGGCGACGCCCGGGCTTTCCGCCAGCAGGCCCGCGACGACGTCGGCGGCCTCGTTGACGGCCAGCATGGCGACCGCGCCGCGCCCCTGCGTCTCCTGCACCACGCGCCCGCGCAGCTCGGAGAGCCGGATCAGGTCGTGGAACGACAGCACGCCGCCGACGCACAGCGCCACATACTCGCCGTAGCTGTGCCCGGCGACGATGTCGGGGCTGATGCCAAGATCGTCGAGCAGGGCGTGGACGGCGTAGTCCGCGGCCCCGAGGGCGGGCTGCGCGAACCATGTCTGCTGGAGCGTCCTGCCCTGCTCCTCGGCCTCGGCCGCGTCGTAGGCGGGGGGCGGAAACACCGTGCGCGCCAGCGACGAGGGCAGCACTTCCGACAGGATGCGATCGGCCATCTCGAACCGCTCGCGCATGATCGGGAAATACAGCGCGAGCTGTTGCAGCATGTTGACGTGCTGCGATCCCTGCCCGGGAAACAGGAAGGCCGTGCTGCCGGCCTCGGGCTGGCCCTCGCCGAACAGGATCGGCCCGGCCGGTGGCATCGGTGCCGCCGCACGCAGCGTCTGCGCGGCCGAGACCAGCAGCGACGGCAGTTCCGCGAGGCCGCCGGCGACAAGCGCCAGGCGGCAATCTCCCTTCGCCTCGCGCTCCCGGCGCAGCAGCGTGGCGGCCACGTCGATCAGCCGCGGCGCCAGGTCGCTCCCTATCGAGTGCAGCAGGGCATCGACCTGCACCGCCAGCTCCGCGCGCCCCGTCGCCCGGAACACCAGCAGCTCCGCCGGTCGCACCGGCAGTGCCGCGGCGTGGCCCGGGAACTCCTCCAGCACCGCATGGAAGTTGGTGCCGCCGAAGCCGAACGCGCTCACGCCGGCGCGGCGCGGTGACGACTCGCTGTGCAGCCACGGACGCGCGTGGCCGGTCAGGTAGAACGGGATCGTCCGATCCCGGGCCGCGGCACTCGGCTCCTCGAACAGCGTGGGCGGCAGCGTGCGGTGATGCAGGGCGAGGCTGGTCTTGATGAGGCCGGCCAGCCCGGCCGCATTCTTGGTGTGGCCGATCATCGACTTGACGGAGCCGATGGCGCAGCTCTGCGGCGCGGCCTGCGCCTCCTGGAACACCTGGCGCAGCGTCTCCAACTCGGCACGGTCGCCCGCAACGGTCCCGGTGCCGTGCGCCTCGACGAGGCCAATGGCGGCGGGCGTGAACTCCAGCCCGGCGTAGGCCCGCTCGAGGGCGCGGCGCTGGCCCTTGATCGAGGGTGCGGTGAGGCTTTTGTCACGGCCGTCGCTGGACCCCGCGACCCCGCGCACCACGGAGTAGATGCGGTCTCCGTCGCGCAGCGCGTCGCCCAGACGCTTGCAGACGATGGCGGCCACGCCGTCGCTGATGGCGATGCCGTCGGCGCCCGCGTCGAACGGGCGGCACCGGCCGCGGGGCGAGAGCGCCCGCGTCTTGCTGAACAGGAGGTAGCCGTAGATGTTCTGCTGCCCGTCGGCGCCGCCGACCACGGCGAGGTCGCTGGTGCCCTGGCGCAGCTCCTTCACCGCGGCGTCGAGCGCCGCGAGCGAGGAGCCGCAGGCGGCGTCGATGGCGATGTTCGGGCCGCCGAGGTCGAAGCGGTTGGCGACCCGCCCCGCCATCACGTTGGGCAGGATGCCGGGAAAGCTGTCTTCCGTGAGCACCGGCAGGCGGCGCTTCAGGGCCGCCAGCACGGTCTCGCGGATCGAGGGCTCGATATCGTCGAGCTGGGCGATGTGGTGCTCCATCAGCGCCCGGACCTCGTAGGAGCCCGCCAGGTCGCAGGGCGCGCCGCCGGTGCCGATGACGACGGCCGCCCGCTCCCGGTCGAACGGCCGCTTGTCGTAGCCGGAGTCCTCCAGGGCACGGCGTACCACGTCGAGGAACAGGAGCTGCAAGGGCTCGATCGAGGCGACGCTTGCCGGCGGGATGCCGTAGCGCACCGGGTCGAAGGCCATCGCCTCGATGAAGCCGCCCCACTTGGAGATCACGCGGTCAGGCAGGTCCGCCCGCTCGGAGTAGAACCGGCTCGACTGCCAGCGGTCGGCGGGCACCTCGACGATGGCGTCGACCCGGTTGAGCGTGTTGTCCCAGAACTGGGCGACGCCCGGCGCCTTGGGAAAGCGGCACGCCATGCCGATGACGGCGATCGGCTCCAGCTCGCCCGCGACCGCCGCGGCACGCGTGCGGCGCGGCGACTCCGTGCGCATCTCCGAGAACACGCGGCGGAGCACGTCCGTCGACCCCTGCGCCACGTCCAGGTGCAGCTCGGCCAGATCGCAGGGCTCCGTCCGGAGCGCCGCGATCTGGCCGAGCATGTACATGCCTTCCCGCTTCTGCTGCTCCGGCGCGACCTCGACGAGGCGCGATCCGGCTGCGCCGTCGGTCACGCGGGCCAGCCCCTTGGATGCCAGCCGCATGCGCCCGAGGTTCGCCTCGTCGAGCTGCGCCCGGGTCTCCCCCGCGGTCATTCCGGCCTGGAGGAAATCCCGCTTCAGGGACTGGAACTCGCCGGCATAGGCGGTCCGCGCGCACTGGATGGCATGTCCGCCGTCGGAGTCGAGAATGACCGTGTCGCGACAGGCAATCGCCTCGTCCTGATAGGGGGCGACGATGGCGCCGGTCTCGACCGCGTCGCGCGTGAACAGATAGGCCGTGCCCATCAGGACGCCGAAGCGGATGTTCGCCGCGGTTCCTGCGGCCGCCATGGCACCGACCATGGCCGCCGAGGTGGCATCATGCACACCACCGGCGAACAGCACGTCGATCGTCTCCGGCTTGCCGGTCCCGGCCTGAAACGCGAGCAGGACATCGAGTGCGGCGTCCCACAGCATCGCGCTTGACAGCGGCCCGATGTGGCCCCCGCACTCGCGACCTTCGAACACGAACCGCCGGGTTCCGGCGCGGAGGAACATGTCGAGCAGCCGCGCGGACGGCGCGTGGATGTAGGTCTTGATGTCGGCGGCCTCCAGCACCGCCGCCTGGTCCGGGCGGCCGCCGGCCAGGATGGCGAAGCGGGGCCGGGCCTTGCTGACCGCGCGCAACTGCTCGGCGCGCAGCTCGGCAGACACGAAGCCCAGGATGCCCACTCCCCAGGGCTGGTCGCCGAGCAGGGAGGTGGTGTCGCGCAGCAGGGTCTCGACCTCCGTCTCGCGCAGCATCGCGAGCGCCAGGAACGGCAGGCCGCCGCCGTCCGCCACCGCCTTGGCGAAACCGGGCACGTCGCTCACCCGGGTCATGGGGCCCTGGGCGATCGGAAAACGGATGCCGTGCGCCTCGGCGAAAGCGCTTGCCTCGGCGAGTGGCGCGGTCGCGGCGGCGAGCCGCAGCCCGTCGCCGAGCTGGCGCCGGTATGCGAGAAGGATGCCGGCGACGGTCCGGTGCCGGGCTGCCAGCCGCGCGGCGAGCGCGGCCTCCTGACCAACCGGGTACAAGGCGCCATCACCGCCGTCCTGCAGCCTCGTCCGCAGTTGGGCGATGAAGGCGTCGCGGTCGCAGCCCTTGTTCTCCAGCGTGCGGAGCCGGGAGATGCTCTCTCGACCTACGAGCTTATGCACCCTGAAGCGCGTGTCCAACGTCTCACCGAGGCAGACCGTCTCCGTTCCATCCATGGCCGTGATCAGCGCCCGGATCGGCGCTTCAACAGCGCTCTCCTCCGCGAGCGCAAAAGGCGTGTCGATGACGACGCCGCAGGCTCCGGCGACGCGGCACGACGCCAGGGCAAGGGGGGTAATGCCGCCTTGCGCCCAGACACGTATGTCGAGCTGGCGGCAAAGCGACTGCAGGAGCACGAAGGTTGTCTGGCTGCTGACCCGACCGCCTGCCTCGTTTCCTTTGGCGACCACGCCATCGGCGCAGGCTTCTTGTGCCTGCTCCGCTTCAGCGAGCGAGACCACCTCGCAGTAGACTCGCCGGCAATGCCCCCGCAAAGCCGATACGGCAGGAGCCGGATGTGGGAGGTCGCCGCAGATGCTGGCGATGATCACCAAGTCGATGCTGGCTTCATGCTTGGTCAGAAAAGCGATTAGCCGGTTGACTAAAGCGACGTCGACCCGAACACCGAAACTGTCGCCCACAACCTGGGAAAGCTGCAAGAAGCCAGCCTCGAACATCTGGAACCGATCTTCTGTCGTCAGATCAAGCAAAGCAATCTCGCCAGCCAACGCGGCGGCCAACGGTATGGCTATGCCTCGTGAACCAGGCGGAGCTGCGACGGCGATCTCCATGTCGCGAATGCTCACGTTGTTACAGTGAGCAATTTTACTGCGATAACCCACAGATGCACGTGCTCCGACACGGTTACAGACTTATGCAAGGCGAGCATGTTCGAGGACTTACTGTTCTAGTCCTATTAAGCACACACAGAGTAAACGGTAATGCACAGGCTGCCGACAACCTAGGTGTGTATGAACTAGGCCGTGTGAGGCATTATTGCACGTGTGGACGGCCGGCGGCCCCTTCCATGTGTCAAGCAACTTGGCCGTGCGTATGATACCAACGGCTCTTTGTGATGTCCGGTGAAGCAAGCAAGGTTAAGGCTCTGCCTCAAACTCTGCCAAAGGCAAGTCTTTGGAATCCAATACTTAAGTAAAGCCGGTCCAGGGGCGGCTCGCCCCTGGCGGGTCTGGGCAGCGCCCAGCCTTGCTTGCCTTGCAGGTCAAAACTTGGGGCCGCTGGTGTAACAACCGACCTGGCCGATCCGGAGGCCACGATTTCCCCGGAGAACATACCCCAGGCCGATCGGCAGACCGTTGTCAGGACCCGGTCTTAGGTTCCCGTCCACCGCGCCGGGCGCTTGCCCAGGAACGCCTCCATGCCCTCGCGGAAGTCTGCGCTCGTGTAGCACATCGCGACCAGGTCTGCGCCCTCCGCCCCTGCCCCGTCCTCACGCAGCCGCCGCAGCGCCTCCTTGGTGGCCTGCATGGTCAGCGGCGCGTGCGACGCGACCAACGCCACCAGCGACTCCGTCCGCTCCGCCAGCGCGGCCACGTCGGGCAGGACCTCGCCCACCAGCCCGGCCGCGAGCGCCTCGTCGGCGTCGAGCAGGCGCGCGGTGAACACGATGTCCTTGATCCGCGCCGGCCCGATCAGCGCCGAGAGCCGCGACAGGCTCGACACCGACAGGCAATTGCCCAGCGTGCGCGCGATCGGGAAACCGAACCGCGCGCCCCGGGCGGCGATGCGGAGGTCGCACACCGCCGCGATCGCGCAGCCGCCGCCGGTGCACGCCCCGGCGATCGCCGCGATCGTCGGCACCCGGCAGCGCTCCAGGGCGCCGAGCACCCGATCGATGCGCGCCTCGTACGCCAGCGCGTCCTCCGCGGTGGCGAACGCGCGGAACTGCGCGATGTCGGTGCCGGCCGCGAACGCCCGCTCCCCCGCGCCCGTCAGCACCAGCGCGCGCACGCTGCGGTCGGTATCGATCTCGCCGCAGATCTCGGCCAGCCGCTCGTACATCGCGAAGGTCAGGGCGTTGCGCGCCTCCGGCCGGTTGAAGGTGGCGCGCGCCACCCCGCCGCGCACCTCGTACAGAAGCTCCGCCGTCATCGCACCACCCTTTGCGCCCGCAGCGCCGCGATCCCCAACCCCGCGGCGTCCACCCCAGCCTCGGCCAGCACCGCGTTGGTGTGCTCGCCCAGCCTCGGCGCGAGGCTGCGCAGCGCCGACGGCGTGCGGTCCAGCGCCACCGCCTGCCCCACCAGCCGCACCCCCGTCCCGCCCGCCTCGGTCGCCACCCCGAGATGGCGCACCTACGGGTCGGCGAACACCGCGTCGATGCAGTTGATCGGCCCGCACGGCACGCCGGCCGCGTTCAGCCGCTCCACCCACTCCGCCGAGCCGCGCAGGCGCGTCACCGCCTCCAGCGCGGCACCCAGCGCGTCGCGGTTTGCCGAGCGCGCCTCCTGCGTGGCGAAACGCGGGTCGTCGGCCAGCGCCGCCAGGTCGTGTCCCAGGGCGTGGTGTAGGAGGCGGCCACCGCGGTGAACCTGG
>CAXSFF010000201.1:0-6175 GCA_964236035.1 uncultured Acetobacteraceae bacterium | reverse complement strand
CATCCATCCGCATAAACCAGCAAACGATGCGGTTATTTTATAACAGTCCCTAAGCTCCTTGGGCCGGCAGCCGCCGAGAAATCCTGGTGAACCTGCGACCCGCCATCTGGGATAGGCGGATGGACAACGTGGTCAAGGTCATCGCCGGTCGGAAGCGCCGGCGGCACTGAAGCGCGAAGGGCGAGCTCCGAATAATGGCGGAAACGCAGGAGCAGGGCGTTCGGGTCAGAGCCGTCGCGGCTCGCCACGGCGTATGCGAGGGCCTGCTGTTTGCTTCGCGGTGGCTGTGGCTTTCAACGATAACTGGGTTCTCCCGCACGAAGCGTGCTGGCCAGTTTGGCAACTATCCAACAACCCATTGAGTTTGCTTCGAGTTCACCATGTCCCAGCTAGCGGACATAACGGAATGGCAATCAGGGAGATCACGCCTACAAAAGCCGAGATTTTTCAAAAGGATGCACCTCACGCGGGCCGCTAAGTAGCACGCTTTGTGCGGAAGAACCGATAACTGGCGGGACTCCTTCACCGTTGTATGGCGGACCTTGCCGCCCGAAAGTTCTTTAACCACCTAAAACGTGGGCGGCGTGTTGATCACGATGACCCGTGCTGGTTTCGGGCCGGGGTTACGGTAGCCATGGGGAAGCTCTGACCGGAAATGGGCAGAGTCGCCCTCGTTGACGACATAGGTCGCCTCGCCGACCGTAAGCTCGATTGCTCCTTCGATAACGTAGGCGACCTCCTCGCCCTGGTGGGAGATGAAATCCAGCCCTGAGCCCGGTGCGATCAGGTGGATGCTGCCCTCCAACAGGTTCGTCGGATCGAACGGGATCAACTGCTCCAGCTTGATGCCGCTGTCGGGCCGGAGCGGGTGCATGTCCAGGACCGCCCGTTCGCCGGCGCGCGTAAGCACGCCTGGCGGGTCGTTCGCCTTGCTGAAGAGCTGCCCGACGGTCAGGTCCAGCACGCGGCAGATCCGGTGCAGCGTCGTCAGCGACGGCAAAGCGCGGCCATTCTCCACCTTCGACACCATGCTCTCGGAGCACTCGGCCTTGTCAGCCAGTTGGCGCAGCGTCAGCCGGCGGGTCATGCGGGCGTGCCGGAGCCGCACCCCGACCTGGATGGCCTCGGCCGGGGGTGGCGCGTCGTGTACATGGGACGCTGCTGGCTGAGGACGCTTCCTCAAGGGCACCTCGCTGACAATGCGCGACCTTATCTCGGCAATTGTGTTCAAGCTACTTGAACTACGTTACGTGTACCCGTAGCGTCTGCTCGTTGATGCCGAAACGAGGGTGCTCCACATGACCATCGAAGCCGCGCTGATCGACGCCAAGGCTGCGGACGCGCACCCGCATTTCGAACCTTACGGATGGCAGCACTGGCCGGATCATCCGTGGTGGTCGTACCAGTTCCGGCGCGGCCTCGGCGAAACGCAGGAGGGGGGCGGTGCCATCAGCGAGGCGTTCCTCGCCGCGTCCAGGATGACTCCTGGTGACGACGAGAGCTGGTACCGCGAGTGGATGATAGTCGCAGCGCGCAACCACGAGCGCGCCGACAAGGCCGCTTCTGCCGGTCATGTCCAGACGGCCCAGAACGCCTGGCTGCGGGCAAGCGGGTACTACCGCCAGGCCGAGTTCTGGCTGCCGGCCCACGATCCGCGCCGTCTCGCCACCTTCGAATTGATGGAGGACTGCTCCAAGAAGTTCATCGCCCGCCTCGTTCCCGCAGGCGAGGTCGTGGACATACCTTACCAGGACGGCGTGGCCCTTTGCGGCTATTTCGTCCGGTCGCCGACCGGCGGTCCAGGCAAGCAGCCGGTGCTGATCTCGATGGGCGGCCTCGACTCCATCAAGGACGAGATGTGGTTCATGCAGGCCCACGGCGCCCTGCAACGTGGCATCTCCGTGCTGATGTTCGACGGGCCGGGCCAGGGCGGCACCCTGCGGCGCCACGGCGTGGTCAGCCGCTTCGACTACGAAGTGCCGATCGGCCGCTGCATCGACTACCTCGACACCCGCGGCGACGTGGACATGGCTAGGATCGCGCTGTGCGGCTCCAGCCTGGGCGGCTACTACGCCGCCCGTGCCGGTAGCTTCGAGCCGCGCCTTGCCGCCTGCATCTCGCACGGCGCTGTCTGGGATCTGCCGTCGCAGATCGTCGGCCGGGACGAGACTTGGGGCCTGGCCGGCCACTTCCTGTGGGTCACGGGCGCGCAGTCGATGGCGGAGCTTCCCGGGAAGGTCAGCGGGTTCCGCCTCGAAGGCGTGCTTGACCACATGAGATGCCCTTACCTCATCGTGCACGGCGGCTATGACGTCCTCGGCGTCAAGCAGGCCCAGATCGTCCGCGACTACGCTGCCTCCAAGGGAGTCGATGTGACGTTCCACTTGGTCAGCGAGGAGGAAACTGGCGCCGACCACTGCCAGCACGATAACCCGACGCTCGGCCAGGAGATCATCGGCGATTGGCTCGTCGAGCGGTTCGGGATCGACGAGGCGGCGCTCCGGTCGCAGGCCGCCGGGTAGGGGCTGCTGGCTCCGTCGTCTCCAAGCCTTCACCGTAACTCTGTGAGGTAGCATGTCCAGCGCGTCGATCCCGCTACCCGGCCTTGCCCTCGCGCGCCTGCCTCAGCGTGCGGCCTTCACCATGCTGACCGTGGTGGGGATTACCTATGCGGTCAACGCGATGGACAGGATCGTGTTCTCGATCCTGCTGCCGAACGTCAACCGTGAGTTCGGCTTCTCCCTGGAACAGGGCGGATTCCTGGCAACTGTCTTCACGCTCGGGATCGGGCTGTCCGGCATTCCCACCGGGTACCTGCTCGACCGGTTCTCGCGAATGCGCGTCATGCTGATCGGCATAGCGATCTACTCCGGTCTGACGATCCTGCAGGCGTTCTCTATCGGTTTTTACGACATGGCGCTCTACCGGGCGCTGTCCGGTGTCGGTGAAGGCTTGCAGAACGCCGCCTTGTTCACCGCTGTGGGCGCCTACTTCGCGGCCAATCGCGCCGTGGCCGTGGGTTCCATGAACTTCGCCTACGGCATCGGCTCGTTCATCGGGCCGAGCCTGGCCGCCTACATCCTGGTCTGGACGAATGATTGGCGGGCGCCCTTGATCGCATACGGGATCATCGGCCTGGTTATGCTCGCTGTAGCGTGGGCCACGGTGTCCCCCGCTTTCACCGAGCAGCACAGCGACACAACGCCCCTTGCCACATCAGTCAACAACCGTATCCGGCCCGGCGTGTCGAACCGCAACGTCGTTATCTGCGCGATCAGCGCGATCACCCTCGGCGTGTCAGGCTACGGCTTCCTCGGCCTGTATCCCACGTTCCTCCGGACCGCGCTCGGCTTCACCGTCCCGCAGGCCGGCTTTGCGGCAAGCCTGTTCGGTATCGGCGCTCTGTTCGGCATACCTGCGGGCTACATCGCCGACCGGTTCAGCCAGCGCTGGATCGCCATTGTCGCAACCCTGGTGATGCTGGTGAACTCCTACCTGATGTTCAACGTCGCCACGACGGCAGCGGCACAGGATGTTCTCGCCTTCATATTCGGCGCCGTCGGCAGTGGCGTGGTGTTCGTCAACACGTATTCGCTGATCCAGCGCTGCGTGCAGCCGCAGTTCATTGGTCGTGCCTCGGGTGTCATGGTCACCTGCCTCTATTTGCCAGCAAGCATCGCGGGCTACCTGTTCGCCGTGCTCCACACCCGGTTCGGCTGGGGAGATGCAGCCTTGCTGCAGCTCTGCCTGGTTCCGCTCATCGCGATCGTGGGCATGCTGTTCCTCGACACGAAGGCTGTCCGGCCATCCCGACCGGCCAGCCGACAGGAAGCGGAGCAACAAGCATGATGGACGAGACCGGCGGCAGCGTCCGCGGCCGTCTAGACTACATACCGATCCACAAGCGCCCGGCGCTGACGCTTCCCGGCAACGCGCGTGTCGCAGTCTGGACAATCGTCAACGTGGAGAACTGGAGCCCAGACGGCCCTATGCCGCGCGCCGTGCTGCCGCCGCCCATGGGCCAGCCGCTCCTGCCCGACGTGCCGAACTGGGCTTGGCATGAATATGGCATGCGCATCGGCTTCTGGCGCTTCCTGGACGTGCTTGACGCGCGCGGGCTGAAAGCGACCTTCGCCGTCAACGGGACGGCCTGCACCCTTTATCGCGAAGCGTGCGAAGCCGCGCATCAGGCGGGGTGGGAGTTCATGGGCCATGGCTTCGTCCAAAAACCCATGCACAAGGTTGACGACCAACGGACCGCGATTGCAGCCACGATGGAGGCGATCAGAAGTCTGACGGGCAAGCCTCCCCGTGGCTGGGAAAGCCCGGGCCTTACCGAGACCGATGAAACCCTCGATCTGCTGGCAGAAGCCGGCATCGAGTACGTCGCGGACTGGGTGCTGGACGAGCAGCCCGTGCCGCTGAGGACCCGCGCCGGGCCGATCGTGTCCGTGCCTTACACGGTGGAGATCAACGACGTGGTCATCAGTGCCGTGCAGCAGCAGCCGTCGGACGAGATATTCCGCCGCGGCCGGGATCAATTCGACCGGCTCTATCTCGACGGTGCCAAGGCTCCCCGCGTGATGGCCATCTCCATCCACCCCTACCTCACAGGTGTGCCGCACCGGATCAAGTATCTGGAAAGGCTCTACGATTACATCCTCGGCCACGAGGACATCGTGATGTGGACGGGAGCGGAGATACTCGACTGGTATCAGCAGCAAACCAGGGCAAAACGTTAGCCCAACCGGGCATCTTGCACAGCACCATCCTCCATTGAGACTGTTATGACATCAAAGTTCCCAGATCCCTTTCCAGCCTTCACTGCCATGCTCAAGCGTGCTCTTGGCAGCCTTGTGGACCAAGACGCGGACGCGTTCCTTTCACTCATGGCCGATGACGGGGTGATGGAGTTCCCCTATGCCCCGCCTGGTCAGCCAAGGCAGGTCACCGGCAGAAGCGCGCTCGCACGTTACCTCGCCGAGATAGCCAGCCTCATCACCATCGCCGTGATCGAAGGTCCGCGCGTGCATCGTACCGACGACCCCGCCACGGTGATCCTGGAGTTCACGGGCACCGGACAGGCTGTCGCGACCGGGAGGCCTTACCGGCAGGACTACATCTCGGTCATCGAAACCGGGGGCGGGCAAATCGTGCGCTATCGCGATTACTGGAACCCGCTCGCGCTTTCGCAGGACGCCTGACATGACGGTCATCCTGCTGACCGGCGGCACGGGCAAGACCGGGCGCCGGATCGCAAACCAGCTTGCCGCAACTGGCGTTACTGCCCGCGTCGCTGCTCGCCGTCCACCGCAGGACGGCGTGCTGTTTGACTGGGCCGTCCCCGCGACCTTCAATGCGGCGCTGTCCGGCGTTGCTGCCCTTTACCTGGTCGCCCCGCCCGGCGCCGGCGAGCCACTCGTGGCGATGGAGCCGTTTTTGCGGCGGGCACTGGCAGCCGGGGTAAGGCGGTATGTGTTGCTCAGCTCGACAGCCCTGCCGGAGGGCGGCCCCTTGATGGGACAGGTCCATGCCTTTCTGCGCGAAGCGGCGCCGGAGTGGACCGTGCTGCGGCCGAGCTGGTTCATGCAGAACTTTTCCGAGCAGCAGCATCTGCCGACCATCCGCGACGAGGACGCGATCTATACCGCAACAGGGGACGGGCGCGTCGCATTCGTGCATGCCGGCGACATAGCCGCAGTGGCGGTGGCGGCCCTGCTCGGCCGGGCGCCGGGCAACCGGGACTATGTTCTCACCGGCCCGCGGGCACTGTCCTATGACGAGGTTGCAACGGTTATTGCCAATGCGGCCGGGCGGCCAGTCATGCACCGGCGCCTGACGGAGCAGCAAATGGCCGCACGGCTGTCGGAGGTGGCCGGCGTGCCACCAAAGTTCGCTGCGGCGCTGGCTGCAATGGACACAATGATTGCCAACGGCGCGGAGGACCGGGTCAGCCCCGACGTCGAGATGGTAACTGGGCAGCTGCCAACCAGCTTTGAGGCATTTGCGGCGGAAAACCGAGATTCGTGGCACTCTGCATGAGATGTGGCCTCATGGAGTTCTGCCGCACGATGTGGCTGGCTTTTGCCGTCCGAGGGTGCGGTAGACCGTGGGGCGGGATGAACCGCGCCGGGTTTACCGGAGGCGTTTTGGTTTGAGTGCTACGCGGCCATGG
>CAXSFF010000200.1:0-6193 GCA_964236035.1 uncultured Acetobacteraceae bacterium | reverse complement strand
GACGCGGTTGAGGATCACCCCGCCGATAGCTACCGCCGGGTCGTGCGCCATGAAGCCGCGGGCGACCGCCGCCGCCGTCTGCGCCTGCCCGGACACGTCGAGCACCAGCAGCACCGGCAGCCCATACCGCGCCGCCAGATCCGCCGCGGAGCCGGACCGCCCGGGCGGCGCGTCGACCCCGTCGAACAGCCCCATCGCGCTCTCGATCACCACGATCTCGGCGTCCGCCGCCGTGCGCCGCAGCAGCGCGTCCAGCATCGCCGGCGGCATCGCCCACGAGTCAAGGTTGGTCCCGGGCGCGCCGGACGCCGCCGCGTGGAACGCCGGGTCGATGTAGTCCGGCCCCGCCTTCGCCGTGCGCACCGCCACGCCGCGCCGCCGCAGCGCCGCGACTAGGCCGAGCGTGATCGTGGTCTTGCCGGCGCCAGACCGCGGCGCGGCGACGATCCAGCCGGGGATATCCATGTTAGGATGCGGCATGGACACCCCGGCACCCCTTCGGCGCGGCTGGACCACCGGCGCCTGCGCCACGGCCGCCGCCAAGGCCGCCTATGCCGCGCTGTGCACCGGCCAGTTCCCTGACCCCGTCGACATCCCGCTGCCCCGCGGCGGCCGTGTTGCCTTCGCGCTGGCAGAAGCGCAGGTGCAGCGCGGCGTCGCCATGGCCGCGGTCGTGAAGGACGCCGGCGACGACCCGGACGTGACCCACGGCGCGCTGGTCCGCGTGCGGCTGTGGCGTGGCGGCATGGGCGTGACGTTCCGTGCCGGCCCCGGCGTCGGCACCGTCACCCGCGCCGGATTGCCGCTGCCGCCCGGCGAGCCTGCCATCAACCCCATGCCGCGCGCCATGATCCAGGCGGCACTGGCCGAGATCGCGCCCGATCCGGATATCGTGGTCGAGATCGGCGTCGACGGCGGCGAACGCCTGGCGGAGCGCACGCTGAACGGGCGGCTCGGCATCGTCGGCGGGCTGTCGATCCTGGGCACGACGGGGGTGGTGGTGCCATATTCCTGCGCCGCCTGGATCGACAGCATCCATCGCGGCATCGACGTGGCCCGCGCCGCCGGGCTGCCCCACGTCGCCGGCGCCACCGGCAGCACGAGCGAGGCGGCGGTCGCCAAGCTGCACGGCCTGCCGGAGATGGCGCTGCTGGAGATGGGCGATTTCGTCGGCGGCATGCTGCGCTATTTGCGGCGGCATCCGGTGCCGCGGGTGACGATCGCCGGCGGGGTGGCGAAGATGACCAAGCTGGCGCAGGGCCGCCTCGACCTGCACAGCCGGCGCGGCGCCGTGGACATGGCGGCGCTGGCGGCATTGGGCGGCGTGCCGGCGATCGAGGGCGCGAACACGGTCGCCGAGGCGTTCGCGCTGGCTGAATCGCAAGGGGTGGCGCTGGGCGACGCGGTGGCGGCGGCGGCCTGGCGCACGGCGTCGGCGGTGGTGGAGGGCATCGCCGTCGACGTGGCGGTGTTCGACCGCGAGGGGCGGCTGCGCGGGCATCATGGCCGGTAGCGCCGCTGGTAGTCGGGGCTGTACAGCGCGCTCTCGCCGAACTCCGCCGGGTCGAGCGCCGGGCCGACCAGCAGCATCGCCGTGCGCTCCACGTCCGGCGCGGCGAGGGTGGCGAGGGTGGCGCGGATGATGCGCTGGTCCGGCCAACTGGCGTGCGCCACCAAGACGGCCGGGCAGTCGGGGCCGTAGTGCGGCAGCAGTTCGGCCAGCGTGCCGGGCAGGTGCGCGGCGGCCAGGTGGATCGCCAGCGTGGCCCCCGTGGCGGCGTAGGCCGACAGCGACTCGCGCGCCGGCATGGCGGAGGCGCGGCCCGACACCCGGGTCAGCACGATGGTCTGCGCCAGACCGGGCACGGTCAGCTCGCGGCCGATGGCGGCGGCGGCGGCGGCGAACGCCGGCACCCCCGGGGTCAAGGTGTAGGGGACGCCGCGGCGGTCCAGGCGCCGGAGCTGTTCGGCCACCGCGCTGTACAGCGAGAGGTCGCCCGAGTGCAGCCGCGTCGCGTCCTGCCCGGCGGCGTGCACGGCGGCGCATTCCGCCTCGATGTCGTCCAGCGACAACGGCGCCGTGTCGATCAGGCGGGTGCCGGGCGCGCAATGCTCCAGCATGGCGGCCGGCACGATGCTGCCCGCGTACAGGCACACGGGGCACGTGGCCAGCAGGCGCGCGCCCCGCAACGTGATGAGGTCCGCGGCGCCTGGCCCGGCGCCGATGAAGTGGATGGTCATGCCCGCGTCGCCAAGGCACAGGTGGCGCGCGCGCTGGCGATGCGCGGCAGCAGGAGGCGCCCGCCATGGGCCAGCGCGGCGGCCTCCGCGACCGACGCCAGGCCGGTGGCGCGCAACGCCTTGGCCGAGCAGGTGACGCAGCCGGGTTGCACCGCCGCCATCGCATCGGTCGCGACGAACACCAGGTCGAGGCCGAGGCGCCGCGCTGCCTCCAGCAGTCCCGGTTCGTCTCGCTTGAAATCGGGTGCGGCCAGCGCATCTGGCGGCGCCGCCAGGCGGCCAGCGCGCTGCACCAGGTCGACGATCTCATCCGCTGGGCACGCGCGGCGGCAGCCGATGCCGGCGACGATCATGGCTTGGTCGCCGACCATTGGGTGACGGTCATCGCGGGGCGGTATGCGGCCATGGCGCCGACCTGGTCCAGCCGCTCGACCGACAGCCGCAGCAAAGTGCCGCCTAATTCAGTGCGGGCGGCCAGCAACGCGGCCTCCGTGTCGATGGTGACGGCGTTGGCGACGATGCGCCCGCCCGGCGGCAAGGCGGCCCAGGCGGCGTCGATCACGCCCGGGCGATGCGCGCCACCGCCCAGGAAAACAGCGTTTGGTCTCGGCAGGCCGGCAAGCGCACCCGGGGCGGCGCCCGTCACGACCCGCAAGGCCGGGACGCCAAGGCGGTCGGCGTTGCGGGCGATGTGGGCGGCGCGTCCGGGATCGGGCTCGATGGCGATGGCGGAGTTCGCCGTGTGGCTCAGCATCCACTCGATCCCGATCGACCCGGCGCCGCCGCCGACATCCCACAGCAGCTCGCCGCGCCGAGGCGCCAACGTGGACAGGGTGACGGCGCGGATCTCCCGCCGGGTGAGCTGCCCGTCATGCTCGAACAGCGCGTCGGGCAGGCCGTTGCACAGCGGGACCGCCGGCACGTCCGGAGCCAGTTCCAGCGCCACCAGGTTGAGTGCGTGGATGCCGGCCAGGTCGAACCCGGCGGCGCTGGTGGTGCGGATGCGTTCGTCCGAGCCGCCGAGCGCCTCCATGACGTGCATCGTGGCCGTCCCGCAGCCGTGGTCCCGCAGCAGGTCCGCCAGCACCGCGGGCGTGCCGGCATCGGCCGACAGCGCCAGCACGCGCGCGCCGGGTTGCAGCAGCGGCGCGACCGCCGCCAGGGGACGGCCGCAGAACGAGATCGTCGCCACGTCCTGCCGCGTCCAGCCGAGCCGCGCGCACGCCAGCGCGAAGGCGGAAGAGGCGGGAAGGCAGATCGTTTCGCCAACGGGAACCAGCGCCGCCAACCGCGTGCCGACGCCGTAGCAATACGGGTCGCCGGAAGCGAGCACGGCGACCCGGCGGCCGCGGCGGGCGAACAGGTCGGGGAACGCGCCCTCCATCGGGCTTGGCCAGGCGCGCGACTCGCCCTCGATCAGCGAGGCGGCCAGCGCCAGGTGACGCCGCCCGCCGACGACCAGTTCCGCGCACCGGACCAGGGCGCGGGCGCGGGCGGAGAGGCCGTCGACGCCGTCCTCGCCGATGCCGATGATGGCCAGCCATGGGTCGGTCATGGCATGACGCCGCCATGCGGGTGTTGATTCTCGGCGGCACGACGGAAGCGTCCGCGATCGCGCGGGCGTTGGCGGGCGATGCGCGGTTCGACCCCGTGCTGTCGTTCGCCGGGCGCACGCGGGCGCCGGTGCCGCCGCCGATCCCGTTCCGCGTGGGTGGTTTCGGCGGCGTGGCGGGCCTTGCCGACTACGTCCGCCGCGAGCGCATCGATGCGTTGGTCGATGCCACGCACCCGTTCGCCACGCGCATGAAGGCCCATGCCGCCGCCGTCGATGTCGCGCGCATCGCGGTGCTGCGCCCGGCCTGGACCAACGTGCCCGGCGACCGATGGGTTTGCGTCGCCACCATGATGGAGGCGTTCGCAGCACTCGGGCCACAGCCGCGCCGGGTGTTCCTGACCGTTGGGCAGCAGGAACTGGCGCCGTTCGGCGAGCCGCACCAGTACCTGATCCGCAGCGTGGACCCACCCGCACGCGCGCCGGCAGGGTCTGAAATCATCACCGCGCGCGGCCCGTTCGACGTCACAGCGGAGACGGCGCTGCTGGCTGCGCATGGCATCGAGTTGCTTGTCACCAAGAACTCCGGCGGCACGGCGACGGCGGCGAAGCTGGCCGCGGCAAGGGCGTTGGGCGTGACCGTCGTGATGGTGACGCGCCCGCCGCCGCCAGACGGGCCATGCGTGCCGGATGCGGCGGGAGCGTTGGGATGGCTGCATCAAAGGTGCCGCCGCGGCGTGTAGAGCCAGGGTGTGCCGCCGGGCTGCTCGATGCGGCGGGTGGCTGGGGAGCCGACCAGGACCAGCGTGCGCATGTCGGCCTGCTCGCTCCGCGCGTCGGCAAGGCTGCTGATCTGGACAGCTTCGTCGGGACGGCTGATGGCGGTTGCGAACGCGACCGGCGTGATCCCGGGAAGCACCGTGCGCAGCGCGTCGAAGGCAGCCCCGAGTTGCCAGGGGCGCGCGCGCGACACGGGGTTGTACAGCGTGATGACGAAGCCGGCCTCCGCCACCGCCAGCAGGCGTTGCAGCACCACCGGCCAAGGTTTCAGGTTGTCCGACAGCGAGATGGCGCAGAAGTCATGGCCGAGCGGGGCGCCCAGCCGAGCTGCGGCGGCGAGCAGCGCCGAGATGCCGGGGATCACCTCGATATCGAGCGCGGCCCAGGCCGGGTTTGCGTCCACCGCCTCGAACACCGCCGCCGCCATGCCGAACACGCCGGCGTCGCCCGCGGACACCACGGCGACCCGGCCGCCATCCGCCGCCATCCGCAGCGCGTGGCAGGCCCGCTCCAGCTCGACCCGGTTGTCGGAAGCGTGCTTGATTTGGCCTGCAACATTCGGCAGGCGGTCGAGGTAGGGGCCATAGCCGACCAGGTCGGTGGCGGCGGCCAGCGCAGCGGCGGCGCGGGGGGCGAGCAACGCCGGGTCGCCAGGCCCGGCGCCAATGATGCACAGGCTCATCGCGGGTGCTGCCGCCCGGGCACCAGGACGATCGCGAAATACGGCGCGGCCTCATCCGGCAGCGCGGCGACGGGCACGATGCGCTCCGCCGCCATGGTGCCGCGTTCGACGTAAATCGCATGCGGCAGACGTCCGGCCTGGTCGAGCGCGCGGCGGATCTTCGGCATGTTGCGGCCAAGCTTCATGATCACGGCTGCATCGGTTCCCGACAGCCGTGCGGCGAGGGCGGACTCGTCCAGCGTACCGGGCAGCACCGTGAGCACGTCGTCGCCATGCGTCATCGGCAGCCCGGCGCGGCTCCAGCAACCGGACATGCCGGTGACGCCGGGCACCGTCTCCTGCGGGTAATGCGCCAGGCGGTCGAACACGTACATCGCGGAGCCATAGAAGAACGGATCGCCCTCGCACAGCAGCGCGACATCCCGGTCAGCGTCCAGGTGGCTGGCGATGGCGGCGGTGGCGGCTTCGTAGAACGCGGCCATGCCGATCGCGTACGACGGGTCGCGGTGCGGGATTTCGGTGGTGTAGGGATACTCGAAGCGCAACTCGGCGGCCTTGGGCGCGAGATGCGCGGCGGCGGTCAGGCGAGCGTGCCCGGGGCGGCCATGCTTGGCGAAATACACGTGCACCGGCGCGGCGCGGAGGATGCGCGCGGCCTTCAGCGTGATCAGCTCCGGGTCGCCGGGGCCGACGCCGACGCTGAACAGGGTGCCCGTCATTCGGCGTCGCTCGCGATGGCGTTTACGGCGGCGACGCACATGGCGCTGCCGCCGCGGCGACCCGGCAGCACCAGGCTGGGCACGCCGACATAGGCGGCCAGCGCGTCCTTCGACTCCGCGGCGCCGACGAAGCCGACGGGGAGCCCGATGATGGCGGCGGGCGGCGCGGCGCCGGCATCCAACAGCTCCAGCAAATGGAACAGCGCGGTGGGGGCGTTG
>CAXSFF010000199.1:0-6196 GCA_964236035.1 uncultured Acetobacteraceae bacterium | reverse complement strand
TCCAAAGGCGAGCCTTTGGCGGAGTTTGAGGCAGAGCCTCAACCTTGCTTCCTTCCTGCCTTCGCCTCGGCGGCGAGCTGTCCCAGGAAACCCCAGGCCCAGGCCAGGTGCATCGTCATCACGGCAGGGCCGGCTGCGAGCAGCCACGGGTCGCCGGCCAGGACGCTCTGCCGCGCCGCCCAGACAAGGCACATCGCGGCATAGGCCGCCGGCACGAGCAGGAACCAGGCGCTGGCCAGCGCGAGCGGCAGGCTGGCGGCGCACAGCAGCAGCACGCCGACCGGCGCGAGCTGGCGCGGCTTCGGCCGCAGGCGATGCAGGACCAGGGTGCGCGCGCGTCCGCGGCCGTGGCGGACATACTGCCGGGCCAGGCGGCGCAGCGTCTCGCGCGGGAAATATGTGACCGGGGCGTCGCCGCACATCCAGATGCGCCCGCCGGCCCGCCGCAGCCGGAGGTCGAACTCCGCGTCCTCGTTGTGGGTGAAGCGCGCGTCGTACCCGCCCAGGCGGAGGAAGGTCGCGCGGTCGAACGCCGCGTGGTGGCCGTGCTCGACGAAGCCGGACCTGCCGCCGACCCGGTGCGCGGCGCCGCCGTTGCCGAGCCGGCTGTTCTGGGCGGCCGCGATCGCGCGCTGCATCCCGCCGTGCCCTCGGGTGAGCATCGGCACCACCACCGAGGCGGCGCCGTGCTCGGCCAGCGCGTCCAGGCAGAGACGCACGAAGCCCGGCGGATAGTGCGCGTGAGCATCGGCGCGCAGGATCACCGCGGCCCGTGGCGAGGCCAGACGCGCCGCCAGGTTCATCGCGGCAGACTGTAACCGCTGCGGGTTGTGGTGCAGGGCGATGCCGGGGATGGCCTGCGCCACGGCGCGCACGATCTCCCCGGTGCGGTCGTCGCTGCCGCCGTCCATCACCAGGATCTCGAACTCGACTCCTGCCGCGGCGCCTGCCAGCGAGCGCAGACAGTCCTCGATGTAGCGTTCCTCGTTCAGGGTCGGGACCACGATCGACACAAAGGGTTGCGCCGCCAGCCGGCGGCGTCCATGCGCCCACTTGCGTCGCGCCTGGATACTGGTTCGGCATCAGACGTTAGGGCGCCGTCGCCACGGCCGCGAGTGCCGGGATCGGACAAGCCCGGCCGAATGCCGCGTCGGAAAGCCAGCGAGCACGACATTCGGGCGTCAGCAAGTAGTCGGGGTCCAACGCGCGGGCGGGGTCGGGGACAAGCGCCCGCGCCGCTGCCCTTTGGGGTCCAGGAAACGTCTGCACCGCTTTGACCACCATGGCGGCAAGGTGAGACTGTACCGGCGTCGTCGCGCCAAGCGTCGCGTCGCGCTGGTGCCGAAAGGCGGGGACTGCCACCATCTCTGCTTGAAACTCCGGCGTCAGGAAATGACCGGCATCGACCGCTTGTACCGCGGCGATGGCGTCCTGCACAGTGTTGAATACGTAGCCAGCATCCGCGACATTGATCGTCCACGGCCAAGGCGTCACGATATGTATCTGCAGTCCGATCCTGCCGCTTTCCACGATGCCGATTGCGCCGAGCACCTGGGTAGGAAGGCGCTCAGCGCGCTCCGAGATGGCGATCGCGCCCGTACACGAGGCCGGGTCCGCGGCCACTCGAACCGAGCTCGCGCGTAAGGCAGACGTGACAGCAAGAAATGAGCGGGCCAGAGTCGCTACAGGGTTAACCACGTATCAGGCAATAGGATTTTGACGAGTGTTGATCCGATTTTGTCTCTGTTTTAGTATATATCTGACGGAATGCAAAAGTGGGAGGCGAGCGTCAGAATCCCTTCCGCTGCGACCATACTCGCTGCCCGGTTCAGGCGCATTAGTCTGAGACCTGGACCCTTGACCGCAGCCGTCACAGCTCTGAATATTTAAGAGGGAAGCCGCCCTGAACCATGGACATCATTCTGCCGGTTCTGCCGCGCAAACAGGATGCCGCTGAATGGCAAGCCTGGCGTATAACGGTATTAGGACACCATCTGGCAAGCAAAGCTTTGTCGTGGCGACTTGGTGCGGCTTGCCCTATGCGGCGCGCAGGTGCGGTGTCGCCCTGAGCTCCGACACAGGCATCGCCCTGCCAACAACCGTGTCGTTGCCCGCATCTGTCGGCGATGCAGCTGCGAGGGGAGCGCTTCACTTCTCCGGCGCGGTGATCGCCTGCTCATTGCTGGCCCAGCGGTTCGGCGTCACGTCGGGCGGATCGTATCTCGATGCGGTGACGCCGCTCGGACTCGCCCTGGCCGGCATCTTCCTGATGAGCGGCACCCTGGTGCTGCACCGTCAGCGTTTGGCGCTGTTCGCCCTGATGTGTGTTCTGGCCCTGCTTAGCGCCGCGTTCCGGACTGTGGTGCGCAGCGAGCTGGGCGGCGAGGCGAGCCTGACCTCGTTGGCGCAGTTCCTGGCGCTGGCCAGCTTCGCGACGTTAACCTTTGCCGTCCCGATCAAGGAGCGCGCATTCTTTTGCGTGGTAAACCGTTGGTTCCTCGTGGTCGCGATCGCCGGCGTGGCCGAGTTCTTCCTGCAGTTTGCCGGCTTGTCGATGTTCGTGTTCGCCGGCATTGTGCCGGACACGCTCTTGGTGGAGCCGTTCTACAACGTGGCCATCCCGATCCTGCAGACCGGCTATTTCAAGTCAAATGGCTTCTTCCTGCTGGAGCCTTCGCTACTCTCCCAGAACATGGCGATCGCCCTGCTGATCGAAATCTTGGTGTTGCGACGCTCGCTGCATTTGTGCCTGTTCAGCGCGGCCCTGGTACTGTCGGTCTCCGGCACTGGCTGGCTGATGATCATCGGCTTCGTGCTCACGGTGGTCCTGAGCCTAGGTGCTAGGGGTGTGGTGATCGCGGTTGCCACGGTGGCGATCGGCGGCTTGGCACTGGCGGGGCTTGCCTTGACCAGCCCGGACATCTACGGGTTCTTGTTGTCGCGGACCGACGAGTTCCAGTCTCCCGGATCGAGCGCGCACCTGCGTTTCATCACTCCCTGGTGGTTTGCCTTCGACACGATTCGCATGTCGCCGATTGCGGTGCTGTTTGGGATCGGCGCTGGTCTCAGCGAGCACCCCGGACGTCCGCCGGCCTACGACTACACGGTGAACTCCGTGGTCAAGCTGCTCGTGGAGTTCGGACTGCCAACGCTGCTCGTTTTCCTGGTGCTGTTTTTCGTCGGCCGCCGCACGCGGACCCAGACCGCACTGGTGGCGCCGGCGCTGATCTGGCTCCTGCCGGACGGTGGCAACATTCAGGAGGCGTTCGTCCTTTTCCCGGTGCTTCTACTCATCGTGGTTGCCAACCTGCGGCAGGACCCAAAAGGCAGCATCGAGCACGAGCCGACCGGAGCATGAGTGACATCCGAATGAACGTCCAGGACGAGCCACAAGCGATGGAAGTGACGATGCAGAGCATCATGGCGTGCGACCTTGACGCGGAACTTGCGGCTATTCTGACGCCGGATTCGACAGCCCTCGTCGATTTCGATCATACGTTGTTCGCCTGCAACAGCACTGAGCTGTTCATCGCAACCTGCCGACCAGCCTGCGTGGTCGCGGTCGTGGACGCCATTCTCCTGCATCTCGTTCCGTGGCGGCGGCTCGCCGGGCCGCAGTGGTTCCGGGCAAGGGACCTCGTCCGCTGTCTAGCACTCATCGTGATGTGTCCGTGGAGCCTGCCGCTTTGGACGCGATCGGCTCCTGGCCTGTGGCGACGCCACTCGAGCGGCGCAGTGTGCAAGGCGCTCAATCGGATTGACCCGTCCCGGACGGTCATCGTCACATTCGGCATGGGGGCGATTGTGAGGCCGCTGCTGCGCGCCAGCCAGTGGCGGGACTCCCTACTTATCGCGACGCCGCTGCTGCCGCCGGCCGGGTACCTCCGGCACGCAAAGCTGCCGCTTGTGCTGGCAGCCTGCGGCTCGCAAGTCGTGGCCTCCTCCGTCTTCGTGACCGACTCGCTCGACGATAGTGATCTTCTAGTCGCGGCCGAGCATGGGCTCCTGCTCGAGCGCCAGGGCGAGGCCTTCAACGCGAAGGAGCGTGTTTATTTGCCGCTGCGCTACACCGCGCGCGCCAAATACACACTGAGCTACATGCTGGATCAACTGGTTCTTGTCGACATGCTGCTCTTGGTGCTTTGCAGCGCGGGGCCGCTGGAGACGCTACTCTGGCGTGCGCTGGTCATCGCCTGCCTTGTCCTCTCGCTGATGTGCGTCTACGAGATCGGCTACTACGAGAACGACACGGTCGCAGCGCGCTCCGAGGTGGCACCGACCCTGAGTGGCCAGGTAGCCAAGTTCCGATCTTTCCCGATCCAGCCGGCAGCCTGGATGTGGGCGTTGACAGCCGCTGCCGCTGGGGCGCTGGTCAGCGTCTACACCGGGGTCGTCGCGTTCTCTGGCTTGGCGCCGATGCTGGTCTGGGTTGGCGCCCTGGTCCTGCTACGCCTGCTATTTATGGCCTACAACCGGTCGCCGTTACATCAACGTGTTGTATTATACCCGTTTCTGCAGCTCATGAAATATGTCCCCGTGCTGGCGCTGGTCCATGCTACGGCGTTCGGCGCCGTCTTGGTGGCGTGTCAGGTCGCTACGATGTGGGTGACCTACCTGATCTACCGGCTTGGAGGAGATAAGGCACAATTCCTACGAGAGGAGTTCAGGACGATCCTGTTCGTCGTCGCGACGATCCTGTTGCTGACCAGCCTCCCGGTTTCTGAGCTGGGAGGCTGGACCCCGCTCGCGTTGATGTTGGTGTGGTCGGCCGCACGGTTGAGCAAGGCGAAGGTGCTGGATTTCGCGCGCCGACGCAGGCAGGCATCGGTTAGGGCGTGATTCGGCCAACCAAGTGCTGATCAGGGCCGAGAGGGCCCCTGGGTCCGGCGCGAGACACTGTGGATCTAGTGCGGCTGATCGTTGTGCTCGAGCAATCTTCAAGCTGACGATTTATCACTCTTCCAGGTCGTCGGATGCAGCCGGTCAAGGTCGCAGGTAACTGGCAGGAACTTTGCAATCTCTTGCTTGCAGTGTTCACTGATAATATTTTTAGGTTGAAGTGAGGAAAAATGCTTCATATCATCTACCGGACCTATGGCGGAGAGAACAAAAAGGGTCGACCCTCCTATTACAGCAAGATTCTGTCGCTCATGTCGTTCCTCCAAGCTGTGGAGAGAGTTAATGTAAAAGACATCGAAATCATTTACGTTATCGACGGCGATATACCACCGGATCGATTACAAGTAATGAGGACGTCGGGAGAGCTCTTAAATTATACGGCACTTGGGCTAAAAGGTTCCTTGAAGACTGCGGTTAGGCTTCCGGCAGAACGGGGGTGGCCGGTAGACGATGTCGTCTGGTTCACCGAGGATGACTACCTGTATCAGCCGCAAGCGTTGGTGGATCTGATCGCGGCGACAAAGGCCTTTCCCAAAGCCGATTATTTCGGGCTTTACGCTTTGATTGGATCGCGCAAACCGGATGGAGGTCCGGCCGAGGATTATCTGCGAATCCCGAAACGCTGGAGCGGGTCCGATGCCTTGCTCGTGAACGGCCATCCTTGGCGCCACGCGCTTAGCACGACGGGTACCTTCGGCGTAAGGGTCAAGGCCCATGCGGGTGACCGCGCGATGATGGAATACGCGATCAAGTTCGGTGGCGCTTTCGACCATGCCACGTCTCTCATGTATCAGGGATACAGTCCTTATTCTTTCCAGTCTCTCAAAGCGTCATTTCTAGACAAAAACGCCTCATCCGGCTGGCTGCGTCGCTCCGCGATTATAGGCATGCGTGCTTGGCTTAACGTTTACAGCGCGATCCGGATGCGTAACGGCGCCGAGGCGAGAATCCTTGTTGCACCAGATCCGGCCCTGATCACCCATCTGGAGACTGCTTACATTGCTACCGGTACCGACTGGAACCTGGTGGCGCAACAGACCAGGGATTGGATGACTCATAGGGGTTAAGGCGTTAAACGTGCAGCCGCTCGCCTCGTACATCCAGGACTATTAAAGGTGACAATCAGCGCCTCGTTCGTGTCGCTCACGCCCGGTCCGTCGCGGGTGGCATAACCTCTTGGAATAGGTAACTGCTTACCTAGGTTGGTAGCCTGACGGCGGTAGTTGCAGACCGCAGGCGGGTTGTTGACGCGGGGCGGGATGGCTTGGCTGACTGTCTGCATGACGCCCGAGGTTGA
>CAXSFF010000198.1:0-6218 GCA_964236035.1 uncultured Acetobacteraceae bacterium | reverse complement strand
TCTGATGCAAATAGATGCTTAACCTATAGAGAGCTAATTGGATCAAATATATTCAAAGACTTAGTGATGAATTATCCTTATGTAATAGAAATCGTAACTCAAAATCCCGGTCAGACTCAGACGTTCAGAGGTGATTTTTGCATAGTCCTTAAAGAAGACGGAAGCTTCGCAATTATTGAACCGACTAAACTAACTTACCCCGCATCTGATTAAACTGATCGGCATCAGGTCCTATGTTGCGGGAACGATTATCTTCTGGTGGGTTTGCGCAGAGCCCGACGCTCGCCTCCGCCTCCTTCACAGCCCGCCAAGCCGCCTCCATCCGCTCCAACCCGGCATCCGCCGGCGCCAACCCCGCCGCCGCCAGCAGCGCCTCGACTCCCTCGAACCGCCGCGTGAACTTCGCGTTCGCGTGCGCCAGGCAGGTCTCCGCGTCCAGCCCCAGCTTGCGAGCCAGGTTGGCCAGCACGAACAGCATGTCGCCCACCTCGTCCAGCAGCCGCGGCGGGTCCGCGCGGGGCAGCTCGGCCTGCAACTCCGCGGTTTCCTCCGCCAGCTTGTCCAGCACCGCCGCCGGGTCCGACCAATCGAACCCGACCCGGGCGGCGCGCGCGGTCAGCTTCGACGCCCGGGTCAGCGCCGGCAGGTTCACCGGCACCCCGGCCAGCGTGCCTGGCTGCCGCCGCGCCGCACGTTCGGCGACCTTCTGCGCTTCCCAAAACCCGGATTGCACCGTTTCGCCGGCAAAGACGTGCGGATGGCGGCGGATCATCTTGTCGGCGATGCCGCGCGCGATGGCGGCGAAGTCGAAACGGCCCGCCTCGTCGGCCATCTGAGCGTAGTAGACCACCTGGAATAGCAGGTCGCCCAACTCGTCCGGCAGGCCGTCCCAGTCCTCGCGGGCGATGGCGTCGGCGACCTCGTAGGCTTCCTCGATGGTGTATGGCGCGATGGTGGCGAAGGTCTGCGCCTGGTCCCACGGGCACCCGTCCGGCGCACGCAGCCGGGCCATCACGTCGAGCAGGCGGCGCAGTTCAGATTCGGCCCCGCCGCCGGCAATCAAGCGGAGACGCTGCTCGGATAGGCCGCGTCCGCTGCCGGCTCGGTGCGGCCGACGGCGCTGTTGGCCGCCGCCACGCTGCCGACGCGCAGCAAGGTCGCCAGGAAGTGCCGTCCCCACGCCGCCGGCGTCACCGTCTCGATCGCGCGCCAGCAATCCTGCCAACGCTGCCGCCGCTCCGCCAGGTCCATGCGCAGCCCCGTGTCGATCGCGTCGGCAAGCTCGTCGGCGTCGTGCGGGTTGACGATCAGCGCGGCGCCAAGTTGCCGCGCCGCACCGGCGAACCGCGACAGGATCAGCACGCCAGGATCGTTCGGGTCCTGCGCGGCCACGAACTCCTTGGCGACCAGGTTCATGCCGTCGCGCAACGGCGTCACCAGGCCGATCCGCGCGCCCCGCATGTAGCCCGCCATCGTGCTGCGGGCACCAGCCTTCGCCACGATGCGCAACGGGGTCCAATCCACCTCGCCCCACTCGCTGTTGATCGACCCGGCATCGCGGTCGATCGCCGCGCGCAGGTCGCGGTACGCCGCCACCTCCTCGCGCGACACCGCCGCGACCTGCAGCAGCGTGACCCGGCGGCGCCAGTCCGGCCGCGTCTCCAGCAACCGGCGATACCCGGCCAGGCGCTGCGGGATGCCCTTGGTCGGGTCCAGGCGATCCACGCCCAGCACCAGCTTCTGTCCCTGCAAGCTGCGCCGCAGTCGCTCGGCCGGAGCGCCGCGCCAACTGGTCTCCGCCGTCACGGAGAACTCCTTTGCGTCGATCTCGACGGGGAACGCGCCGAGCCGCAGCCGGCGCCCGTCAACGTGCAGCCAGCCGCCGGTCAGCCGCGTGGCCCCCGCCAAGCGATGCGCCGCCTCCGCGAAGTTCTCCACGTCGTTCATGGTCTGGAAGCCGATCAGGTCGGCGGCCAGCAGGTCATGCACCAACGCCCCCGCCTCGGGAACGCTCGCCAGCATGTCCGGCGAGGGGAACGGGATATGCAGGAAGAAGCCGATCGGCGTCGTGACGCCCTTGGCACGCAGCATCGCCGGCATCGCCATCAGGTGGTAGTCATGAATCCACAGCAGGTCGTGCGGGCGCAGCAACGGCGTCAGCGAGTCGGTCAGGCGTTGGTTCACGGCGCGGTAGGCGACGGCGTTGCGGCGGTCGTAGCTCATCAGCTCGGGCATCGAGTGGAGCAGGGGCCACAGCGTGCTGTTGGAGAACTCGTTGTAGTAGCGGTCGTGCTCGACCTGGGTCAGGTCGACCGTGGCATACTGCACCGAGCCCTGCACGTGCGACGACACGTTGACGGCGTCGGAAACCTCGCCGCTCCAGCCGAACCACAGGCCGCCGCGCTGGTCCATCAGCCCGCCGAGGGCGACCGCCAGGCCACCGGCCTGCGCCGCCGCGGATGGGGCGGGCACGCGGTTGGAGACGACGACGAGACGGTTCATCTGGCCTCCAGCAAAGCCACGGGGAGCGTGGCGAGGATTTCATTGATCGGGAGCTTTCCGGAAAGCTCCCGGCCAGCGTCATTCGTAGCAGCCAATACGTCCGATATGCGGCGTCCCTGCAACTCGCGCGGGATTTCGACGAAGGTTTGATCCCAGGCGGCCGCATCCGGCAGCGGCAGTTCGTCTATGCCGCCAAGCGCGCCGGGCAGCCGTGTCGCGAAGGCGAGCAGCGCCCGGCCCTCGTGCATCCTCGCCAGTCCGATGACGTGGGCGGCGGCCGGCCCTTCGATCGTCAGCGGCAGGTAACTGCCCTCTGTGAACAGGGCTGGATCGGCATCGCGCAGGTGCAGCGCGCGGGTGATGACCGCCTGCTTCACCCGCCCATCGCGCCAACCCGGCAACAGCGCCGCCGGGGCTTGGCCGGCCTCCAGCGAGGCCTCGCGCGCCGGGAAGTCCACCGGCCGGCGGTTGTCCGGGTCGACCAGGCTGAAATCCCAATATTCCGTGCCCTGGTACAGGTCCGGCACGCCAGGGCAGACCAGCCGCAACAGCGTCTGCGACAGGCTGTTCACCACGCCGGCTGGGGCGATGCGCCCCACGAACGCGGCGATGTCCTGCACCACGCGCGACGCCCGCTCGGGGTCCAGCACCTGGTTCAGGAAGTCCCGGCACGCCTGTTCATAAGGCTCGTTCGGCACCGCCTAGCCGGTGTGGCGCTTGGCCTCGCGCAGTGCCTTCTCCTGCCACGCCGCCACCCGCTCGCCGAACGCCTTCACGCCGTCTGCATCATCCGGCGAGAGGTCGAGCGGCCAGGCGCCGACGATGGATTGGTACAGCATGATCTCGTCGCAGGCATCCGGCGCCGGGCCGCCGAGGTCGCGCTTCAACGGCGCGTTCAGCCGCATCCAGCGTTGCAGCGCCGCCTCCCACTCGCTTGGGATCTCGCTGATCACCGCCAGCCGCGCGCGGGTATCCTCGCCGCGCTTGTGGTCGTGCGTCGCCGTCGCCAGCAAGGCCAGCGGTTCCTTCTTGCGCCGCTCCCCCATCGCCTTGTGGAACGCGTTCGGCGTGAGGGCGAACTGCGACGGCTCCGTGCCAACCTCGTTGCGCGAGATCAGCCGGCCGAAACGGTAGAACGCCGTGTCCTCGATCGACTTGGCGGCGGTCGGCGCGGAGAGCTGCTGGAACTTGATCATCGCGCGCAGCCGTTCCTGCCGCCGGATGCCGACGGGGACCTGCCGGATGCCGTCGCCGCTGAGCCAGCCGCCGATCAGCTCCAGCAGGTCGCGGTCGATGGCGCGCACCGTCCGCCGCGCGCCCGCCATGGCGCGGTCCATCTCGCGCTTGTCCCGGGCGTCGATCCCCGTCAGCCCGGCGTAGATGCGGTAGACGTGGAAATGCACGAGTATCTCGGTCACGGTGCGCCGGATCGCGGTCAGCGTGTAGTCGCGGGTGGCCACGTCGCGCCGGGCGATGCGGTGGATGGCGGCGGCGGCGCTGAACGACTCGCTGGCCAGGCTCTCGCGCAGGATCTGCCGCCTCGCCGCCTCCGCCTCGACCTGGAACTCGCCGGGCCGCCCGGTGAGGGTGGTCCACAGCGTGGTCAGCGGCACCTCGCCGGCCGGGTCGTGCAGGACGGCGGACATCTCGTTCATATAATCGTAGCCGGTGGTGCCGTCGGTCAGCCAGTCGGTGCGCAACTGCTCCTGTGGCGCCAGGATCTTCTCGATCCACAACCCGGCGGCCTGCCCCTGCAACTCCGGCGGGCGATGCGCCGCCGCCGCCGCCAACTGCCGGCGCAGCTTGCGGCAATAGGCGCGCGGGTCGGCCAGGCCGTCGACGTGGTCGATGCGCACGGCGTCGATCAGGCCCTCGCGATACAGCCGCAGGATGGTGCGGTGGGTGTCGTCGAACACCGCCGGCACCTCGGCGCGCACCCCGGCCAGGCCGTTCACGTCGAAGAACCGGCGCCAGTTGATCTCGTCCGTCGCCGCCCGCCACCAGGACAGGCGATAGGCCTGGCGCTCCAGCAGGCGATGCAGCCGGTCGCGGCCCGTCTCGTCGGCCGGCGCGTAGTCCGCCAGGCACTCGGCGATCGCCTTGGCATAGTCCGGCGATCTCAGGTCCGCGCGCGCCGCCGCCGCGTCGCCGCGCATCGCCTCGCCGTCGACGGTGGACAATGCGCCGAACGCCCGCGCCGGCTCCTCCAGCCGGCCGCCGCCGGTCAGCAGGATGGAGGCGTAGTCGCGCGGGTTGATCGGGAAGCGGTGGCTGTAGTAGCCGGCGAAGAAGCGCCCGTCCTCAGGGTCGAATTGCAGCGTGATCTCGCCGTTGTTCAGGCAGTCGCCGTACGGCGAGCCCAGGAACGGCGCCAGCATACGGCCGCGCAGCGACCCGTCGGGCGGGTCCCAGTCGATGTCGAAATACTCGGCATGGGCGCTGGAGCGTCCCCATTCCAGCACGTCCAGCCACCAGGCGTTGTCCGCGCCGCCAACGCCCATGTGGTTCGGCACGATGTCGAGCACGAGGCCCATGTCGTGCTGCCGCAGCACGGCCACCAAGCGGCGCAGCGCGTCCTCGCCGCCCAGCTCCGGATCGATCTGGTTGTGGTCTACGATGTCGTAGCCGTGCGTCGAGCCAGGGCGCGACTTCAGCAGCGGCGAGGCGTACAGGTGCGACACGCCGAGCTTGGCGTAGTACGGCACCAGCCGCGTCGCGTCGTCCATCGTGAAGTCCTTGTGGAACTGCAAGCGGGCGGTCGCCGAGAACGGCTTCATGCGGAGTTCCTCGCGTGGTCGAAGGCTTGCAGGCGCGCCGCGACCGCCGTCGGTTCCAACAGGTCGACTGCCAGACCCGGCAGCCGGCGGCGCCAGTTCGGATGCTCGTCCAGCGTGCCCGGCAGGTTCGGCTGCTCCACCAGGCCGAGCGCGTCCTCGATCGGCAGCATCGCCAGCGCACAACTGGAGCCGGCGACGTGCCGGGTCGCGGCATCCACCGCGGGTTCCGTCTGTTCCGGCGCCGGCGCCGTTCCGTGTGCTGCGCCGCTCGCCACCATCGAGGACCAGATCATCGAGCGGTCGCGCGCGCGGTCGTGGCGCTCGCGCTGCACGGCCTCGGCGTCACCCAGCAGGCCAAGCCGCTCGCGCTGGTCGAGGTCGTTGCCGCGCCACCAGCCGGCGACCGTGGCCAGGTCGTGGGTGCTGGTCATCGCCGCCGCCCCAGGGGTCCACTCGCGAGGCGATGTGAAACCAAGGTCTTTGGCGCGCTCGAACCACAGCACGCGCATGCCTAGGATGCCGGCGTCGCCGATGGTGTCCTGGAACCCTTCGGGCACGGTGCCGAGGTCCTCGGCCAGCACGATCGCCCGGTTGCGCAGCGATTCGAGGCGGATCAGCCGCAGCATGTCCTGCAACGGGAAATGCAGGTAGGCGCCATCGACCGGGCTGGCGCCGTCGGGCAGCACCCACAGCCGCGCCAGGCCCATGGCGTGGTCGATGCGCACACCGCCGGCATGGCGCATCGCCGCCCGCAGCATCTCGATGTAGGTAGAGAAGCCGTTCAGCATGAGGCCGCGCGGCGAGAACGCGGCCAGGCCCCAGCTTTGCCCCATCGGGCTGAGCATGTCCGGCGGCGCGCCGACGCTCAGCCCGATCAGGGTCTCGTCGGGACGGCTCCAGCATTGGCTGCCGCCGGAATCGACGCCGACGGCCAAATCC
>CAXSFF010000197.1:0-6251 GCA_964236035.1 uncultured Acetobacteraceae bacterium | reverse complement strand
CGGTCGAGGTCGGCAACACCGACGCCGAGGGCCGCCTGGTGCTGTGCGACCTGCTGGCCCAAGCGTGCGAGGAGCGCCCGGCGCTGCTGGTCGACGCGGCGACGCTGACGGGGGCGGCGCGGGTGGCGCTGGGGCCGGACATCGTCGCCATGTTCAGCAACGACGACAGCGTGGCGGCCGCGATGCAGCGCGCCGGCGAGGCCTGTCACGACCCCGTGTGGCGGCTGCCGCTATGGCCCGGCTACGAATCGTGGCTGTCGAGCCGGGTGGCCGACCTGAACAACGTCGCGGCAAAACCGATGGCGGGGGCAATAGTCGCGGGATTGTTCCTTCAACGGTTTGTTACCGCTTCGGTGCCTTGGGTACACTTGGATACTTACGCCTGGAACGACTCCGACCGGCCCGGGCGTCCAGAGGGCGGGGAAGCCACAGGATTACGCACGCTATTCTTTCACCTTATAACAAAGTTTACTACTTAAGCGTAATAGTCTGCCTTCGGTACGCTAACGATCATAAAAATCCATGTTCATCCATGGGTTACAAGTTCGTCAGCCATTACGATAACAGCATTGATGCCGTTGCAACCTGCTTAACGAAGTGCCTAGTTCAGCATGCTGGCCCCCCGCGCCGGCTCGCATCATGCATTAGTGGCGGGGATAAAAGGAACGACTTCCATGGCCAGTGCACCCTCCGTCGACCAATTGGTCGGTATCCTGCGGGACACCATCGTGGCGCTGGTCCGGCGCGACGGCCCCGACCTGTCGGCGCGTCAACTCGGCGTCTTCTTGACCTGCTATCTGCAGGAGGGTGCGCATACCGTGCGTGGCCTTGCCCTCGAGCTGAACGTTTCCAAACCGGCCATCACCCGGGCGCTCGACCGGCTCGGCGAGCTTGATTTGGCCCGCCGCAAGGTCGACCCGCTCGACCGCCGCAGCGTGCTGGTGCAGCGCACGCTGAAGGGCGCCGCGTTCCTGCGCGACATGCGCGCCATCATGGCCGAGGCGAACGCCCCTGTGCGCAAGACAACCAGTGCTGCCGCCGAGGCGCCCCGCAAGGCGGCGCACGGCTGACATCTCCCGCTTGGCGCATGCGGCATGATCGGGAACGGTTGACAACCGCTGGCGGGTAGCCGACGGTTTCGCCACCAAGGGGAGCCCTGCCAGGGGCTGAGAGTCCGTTGGCGTTCCCAGGTTCGGGACGCGGCACGGTGACCCTAGCAACCTGATCCGGATCATGCCGGCGTAGGGATGGGAGGCGCCAGCGGCCATAGCGCACACCCGTTCCGCCCAAGGAGGATGTGGCTATGACCTACCAGCAGAAACCCAGTGCCGTCACCACGGGGGCCATCGCCGGTTCCCGCAAGATTTACACCACCCCCGCCGGTTATCCGGACATCGCCGTGCCGTTCCGCGAGATCGCGCTGGAGCGGACCGCCAACGAACCGGCGGTGCGGGTCCATGACACGTCGGGCGCGTACACCGACGAGGCCGCGACGATCGACCTGGCCGCCGGGCTGCCGCGGGTGCGCAGCGCCTGGCTGGCCCGCCGCGGGTTGGACCAGGCGGTGCCGCGCGCGGTGAAGCCGGAGGACAACGGCTTCACCGACCGCCTGGTGCCCGAGTGCCCGGCCGAGCTGGCCGTCCTGGAAGGCCGCGACGGCGCGCCGGTGACGCAGCTGGAGTTCGCCCGCGCCGGCATCGTCACCGAAGAAATGATCTACGTCGCGCACCGCGAGAACATCGGCCGCATCGCCATGCTGGAGGGTGCCGAGGCCCGCCGCGCCGATGGCGAGGATTTCGGCGCCAGCATCCCCGACTTCGTGACGCCCGAGTTCGTGCGCGAGGAGATCGCCCGCGGCCGCGCCATCATCCCCGCCAACATCAACCACCCGGAGCTGGAGCCGACCATCCTCGGCCGCAACTTCCTGGTGAAGATCAACGCCAACATCGGCAACTCGGCCGTGACCTCCGCCGCCGCCGACGAGGTGGAGAAGCTGGTGTGGGCGACGCGCTGGGGCGCCGACACGGTGATGGACCTGTCGACCGGGCGCAACATCCACAACATCCGCGGCTGGATCATGCGCAACTCCCCCGTGCCGATCGGCACGGTGCCGATCTACCAGGCGTTGGAGAAGGTCGGCGGCGATGCTGACAAGCTGAGCTGGGAAGTGTTCCGCGACACCCTGATCGAGCAGGCGGAGCAGGGCGTCGACTACTTCACCATCCATGCCGGCGTGCGCCTGGCCTATGTGCCGCTGACGGCGAAGCGGGTGACGGGGATCGTCAGCCGCGGCGGCTCGATCATGGCGCGCTGGTGCCTGGCGCATCACCAGGAAAGCTTCCTGTACGAGCATTTCGGCGACATCTGCGACATCATGCGCAAGTATGACGTGAGCTTCTCGCTGGGCGACGGCCTGCGCCCTGGCAGCATCGCCGACGCCAACGACGCGGCGCAGTTCGCCGAGCTGGACACGCTAGGCGAGCTGACCAAGATCGCCTGGGCCAAGGGCTGCCAGGTGATGATCGAAGGCCCCGGCCACGTGCCGATGCACAAGATCAAGGTCAACATGGACAAGCAGCTCGCCACCTGCGGCGAGGCGCCGTTCTACACTCTTGGGCCGCTCACCACGGACATCGCGCCGGGCTACGACCATATCACCTCGGCGATCGGCGCGGCGATGATCGGCTGGTTCGGAACGTCGGTGCTGTGCTACGTGACGCCGAAAGAGCACCTCGGCCTGCCCAACCGCGACGACGTGAAGACGGGAGTGATCACCTACAAGATCGCCGCCCACGCCGCCGACCTGGCCAAGGGGCACCCGGCGGCGCGGCTGCGCGACGACGCCATCAGCCGCGCACGGTTCGAGTTCCGCTGGCAGGACCAGTTCAACATCGGCCTCGATCCCGACACAGCGCGGCTGTTCCACGACGAGACGCTGCCGAAGGAGGCGCACAAGACGGCGCATTTCTGCTCGATGTGCGGGCCGAAGTTCTGCTCCATGAAGATCAGCCAGGATATCCGCGTCGAGGCGGAGCGGCTCGCCGGGCTGGAGGCGAAGAGCGACGAGTTCCTCAACAGCGGCGCGGCGCTGTACGTCCCCGAGCCTGTTGCCCAGGACTTGGAAACATGTGAAACGGCGGCGGAATGAGCGATCCGCGGGCGGCGCTGGAGGCGATCGGGCAGTTGCCGGACCAGGAGATCGACCTGGCCAGCGCGGCGTTGCAGTTGGCCCGCATCGACCGCCCCGACTCTGATTGGAACGCCGCCGGCGCGCACCTGTCCGAGTTGGCCCGCGACGCCGCCCGCCTCGCCTTGGAGCGCAACGCCGACGACCCGGCGGATCGGGCCGGCGCGCTGGCTGGGCTGATGACGGGGCGCTACCATTACGCTGGAGACACCAAAAGCTACGAGGCGCCGGCCAACGCCAACCTGATCGACGTGATCGAGCGGCGGCGCGGGTTGCCGGTGTCGCTCGGCATCCTGTGGCTGCATTGCGCCCGCGCCGCCGGGTGGGATGCGCATGGGGTGGATTTCCCCGGCCACTTCCTGATCGCGCTGGGTGGCGGCGGCACCCAGATGGTGCTGGACGTGTTCGACGGCGGCGCGCCGATGAACGCGCGTGCCATGCGGGCGCTGATCAAGCGGGTCGAGGGGCCGAAAGCCGAGTTGCGCCCCGGGCTGCTGCTGCCGATGAGCGCGCGTGCGGTGCTGTTGCGGCTGCAGAACAACATCAAGCTGCGGCGGCTGAATGCCAGCGACATCACGGGGGCGCTGGCCTGCGTCGAGGACAGCCTGCGGTTCGCGCCCGACACGGCGGCGCTGTGGCGGGAGGCGGCGGTGATCAACCAGCGCCTGGACCAGGTCGGGGCGGCACTGCGCTGCTACGACCGCTTCCTTGGCCTGGTGCCGGAGGGCGAGGTGGCCGACCGGGTCCGCTCGGCCGCGGAGGAACTGCGCACCCGCCTGAACTGAGGCGTGGCGTGTGCTAATGCTGCGCCATGGCAACGGACGTGCAAGCCGCTGGCGAGTTCTACGCCACCGCCACGGGGGTTATTGCCGCCCGCATGGTGCAGACGCGGCTCGCGCTGTTGTGGCCGGCGTTGCAGGGGCAGTCGGTGCTGGGGCTGGGCTATGCCGGTCCCTACCTGCGTAGCTGGACCGACACCGCCCGTTGCTGCATCGCCGCCATCCCGTGCGAACCGGGCATTGTATCTCGGCCGCCCGGCTCAAGCTGCCTGGTGGAGGAGGACGCGCTGCCGTTCGCCGACCTCAGCATCGACCGCATCCTGCTGGTGCATGGCCTGGAGAACGCGGAGAACGCCCGGCGGCTGTTGCGCGAGGTGTGGCGGGTGCTGCGTGACGACGGCTGCATGCTGATCGTGGCGCCGAACCGGGTCGGCCTGTGGGCGCATGCCGAGAGCACGCCGTTCGGCGAAGGCCGCCCGTATTCGCCGCGGCAGATCGACGGCCTGCTGGCCGCCAGCCTGTTCCGGGTGGAGCGGCGGGATACGGCGCTGTACGTGCCGCCGACGCGGGTTCGGATGGTGCTGCGCAGCGCGGCGGCGATCGAGCGCATCGGCCGCCGGGTGGCGCCGCGCCTGGCCGGGGTGACGATCACGGAGGCGGTGAAGGACGCATATGCCGGGCTGCCGCTGCGCAAGGCGCGCCGCCGCCGGCTGGTGCTGGTGGAGTCGAGCTGAACGGGCGTGATCTACGCCAACGGAATTGGACAGTGACCTGTCAGCTTGACATCCGTCATTGCGAGCCGCCGCTTGGCGGTGCGGCAATCCAGGGCCGCACGGTAGGTTTGCGTCGCGCGGCCCTGGATTGCCGCGTCGCAAGCGCTCCTCGCAATGACGGCTGGGAGGTCGGTCTCCGTCGCCGTTGGCATCAGTCACCTACGATCAAGGACTTCCCCGTCATCTCGATGGGTTGCGGAATACCCATCAGCGCCAGCACCGTCGGCGCCAAATCCGCCAGCCGCCCGTCCTGCAGCCGCGCCCCGGCTCCGCCTGCCAGCATCACCGGCACCAAGTTCGTTGTATGGGCGGTGTGCGGCGCGCCCGTCGCCGGGTCGCGCATCAGCTCGCAATTGCCGTGATCGGCGGTGACCAGCAGCGCGCCGCCCATTGCTGTCACCGCCGCCTTGATCTGGCCCAGCCCGGCGTCCACCGCCTCCACCGCACGGATCGCCGCCGGCAGGCTACCGGTGTGGCCCACCATGTCGGGGTTGGCGAAG
Source organism: uncultured Acetobacteraceae bacterium (assembly GCA_964236035.1). Lineage (GTDB taxonomy): Bacteria > Pseudomonadota > Alphaproteobacteria > Acetobacterales > Acetobacteraceae > CAXSFF01. Next base: position 1,012 of record CAXSFF010000197.1, on the reverse strand, counting down.
TTCAGCACGATCATGTCGAAGCTGCCGCCGCGGATCGCCGCCACCGCCTTCGCCGTCAGCTCCGGCGCGCTCATCTCCGGCTGCAGATCGTAGGTGGCGACCTTCGGCGACGGCACCATGATGCGCTCCTCGCCGGCGAACGGCTGCTCGCGGCCTCCGTTCAGGAAGTAGGTGACGTGCGGGTACTTCTCCGTCTCCGCCATGCGCAACTGGCGGCGGCCGGCGGCGGCCACCGTCTCGCCCAGCAGGTTGGTCATCGGCTGCGGGGCGAACAGCGCACCCATCAGCGGCGCCAGGTCGTCGCTGTAGCGGGTCATGCCGGCGGCGGCGGCGAGCTGCGGCGGGTTGCGGCGGGGGAAGTCCGTGAACGCCGGGTCGAGCAGGGCGGCCATGATCTCGCGGATGCGGTCGGCGCGGTAGTTGAAGCACAGCAGCGCGTCGCCCGCCGCCATGCCGCGGTACGGCCCGATGGCGCAGGGGATGATGAACTCGTCGGTGACGTCCTTGGCATAGGCGGCGTCGATGGCGGAGGCGGCATCGGCGAAGCCCGGCCCGCCGGCGTCGGCGATGGCGTCGTACGCCTTCTGCACCCGCTCCCACCGGTTGTCTCGGTCCAGCGCGTAGTAGCGGCCGCACACGGTGGCGACCACGGCGCCTGCCGGCAGCGCCGCCTGCAGCCGGGCCACGGCGACGGCGGCCGAGCGCGGGGGGGTATCGCGCCCGTCGGTGATGGCGTGGACCCGCACGGCGACCCCGTTCGCTGCCAGGATGCGGGCCAGGGCGGCGGCGTGGTCCTGGTGCGCGTGCACGCCGCCGGGCGACACCAGGCCCATCAGGTGGCACGCCCCGCCGGTGCGGTTGAGCGCGTCGATCACGGCGCGCAGGGCGGGCGTTTCGGCGATGCTGCCGTCAGCGATCGCGCGGCCGATGCGCGGCAGGTCCTGCTGCACCACGCGCCCGGCGCCGATGTTGAGGTGGCCGACCTCGGAATTGCCCATCTGCCCGTCCGGCA
>CAXSFF010000196.1:0-6253 GCA_964236035.1 uncultured Acetobacteraceae bacterium | reverse complement strand
TCGAGGTGCGGGGGCTGCAGGCCGGCTACGGCGCCGGGCTGGTGTTGCACGGCATCGACCTCGCCGTGCAGTCCGGCGAGGCGGTGGGGCTGATGGGCCGCAACGGCATGGGCAAGACCACGTTGATCCGCGCCATGCTTGGACTGCTGCCACTGCGGGCCGGCCAGGTTCTGATCGACGGCACGGACGTGGCGGGCGAGGCGCCGTTCCGCCGCGCCCGCCGTGGCATCGCCGTGGTGCCGGAGGGCAGGGGGGTGTTCGCCAGCCTCACCGTGATCGAGAATCTCCGGCTCGCCGCCCGGCCCGGCGTCGACGGGCGACGCGCCTGGACGTTGGAGCGCGTGCTGGAGACCTTCCCGCGCCTGAAGCAGCGCATCGCCAACCGTGGCGACCAGCTATCGGGCGGGGAGCAGCAGATGCTGGCGATCGGCCGCGCGCTGATGACCAGCCCACGCCTGCTGATCCTGGACGAGGCGACGGAGGGCCTGGCTCCCCTCATCCGCGACGAGATCTGGCGCGTGATCGCGGCAGTGCGGGAAACGGGGATCGCCTCCATCGTCGTGGACAAGACGGTGGCGGCCATCCTGTCGGTCGTGGACCGCAGCACGGTGCTGATCAAGGGCCGTGTGGTCTATGACGGCGACCCGGCGGTCCTGCGTGCCGATCCCGAGCTGATGCAGCGCTGCTTGGGCGTATGACCTAGGCAGGCACCGCCAGTCAACATGTGCACCGCGATCTGCGGCGTGGGATCGCTGTTGGCGGCGGCTGTGTGACGCCCGTCCGTCCCGCCAAGACGCCGAACCGGGTCACGAACGTGATCGGGGCAAGCGCATTTGCGATGATCAGCGGCACTGGCACGGGGCTTCTTCCTACGCCTCGTAACGGGGGCGGTAGATTTGCCCTTCGAGCCAGGCGCGGATGTCGTGCGGGCGCTCCACTTGGGCCAGTTTCTTGTCGAACATGAACTCCGCGACGCGGACTGCCGTGGTGATCTCGGTCTCCAGGATGTTCGCCTGGTTGGGGAACAGCTTGCCCGACGCCCTGTCGTCGTCGCTCACCTGGTCCGCCGTGGCTTGGGCGGCGACGATGAAGCACTCGTCGGTCAGCAGCTTCGGCCGGGCCGCGTACACGGCCAGCCCGATGGCCGGGTAGACGTAGAAGTTGTTGGCTTGCCCAGGATGGAACGTCTTGCCGTCGATCGTCACGTCGTCGAACTGCACGCCGGCGGCGTAAAGCACGGCGCCTTTGGACCAGGCATAGGCATCGGTCGCGAGGCACTCCGTCTTATCGGTCGGGTTAGACAGCGAGAAGATGATCGGCCGCTCGTTCAGCTTGCACATCGCCTCCACCACCTCGCGGGTGAAAATGCCCGGGGCGGTGCTGACGCCGATCAGCGCCGTCGGCTTGAACGCTTCTACCGCCGCCACGATCTCCGGCGACTCGGCCTTCGGGTCGCGATGGTCGAATGGCTTGCTGGCCGGCAGCTTGTGCGCGAACGGCGCTTTTTCCGGTGCGAGATTGGGCCGGTCGGCCACCACCACGCCTTGCGTGTCGAACATCATGATGCGGCTGTGGGCATCCGCCTTGGAGAGGCCGCCCACCTGCATCGCGGCGATGATCAGGTCGGCGATGCCGATGGCGGCGGACCCGGCGCCGAGGAACAGGATGCGTTGGCCCGACAGCGGGGCCTTGATGATCTCGAGCGCCGTCGTCAGGCCGGCCAGGGTGATGGCAGCAGTCCCCTGGATGTCGTCGTCGTGGCAGAGCACGCGGTCCTTGTAGCGCTTCAGCAGCCGCAGCGCGTCCGTGCCCTTCCAGTCCTCGAAATGGATGAGGCAGTCCGGGAACAACGTCTGCACCGCCTGCACGAACTCGTCGACCAGCGCGTCGACCTCGTGCTCCGGCGGCGGCGCGTCGCGGATGCCGAGGTACAGCGGGTCGGCGCGCAGCTTGGCGTTGGTGGTGCCGAGATCGAACAGCACCGGCAACAGGCGATCGGGCGGGACGCCGGCGCAGGCCGTGTAGAGCTGCAGCTTGCCGATCGGGATGCCCATGCCGTTGGCGCCGATGTCGCCCAGGCCGAGGATGCGGCCGCCGCTGGAGATGCAGATGGCGCGCACGTCCTTGACGGGCCAGTTGCCCAGCACCTGCGCCATCCGGCCCTTCATCTCCCGCGTGATGTACATGCCCGACGCACGGCGGTAGATATGGCCGAACTTCAAGCAGGCTTCCGCGATCGTCGGGTCGTATAGGATCGGGATGAAGCGCGCCGGGTCTGCCATGACCGTGTAGTAGAACAGCGTTTCGTTGCGGTCCGACAGCTCGATCAGGTAGATGTAGCGGTCGAGGTCGGTGGCCTTCGTCGCCAGTTGCAGCAGGACGCGTTCGGATTGCCGTTGCAACGTCTCGACGGCGTGGGGCAGCAAGCCTTCGAGGCCAAGGCGGCGGCGCTCGTCAAGCGTGTAGGCGGTGCCATGGTTGTGGACGTGGTCGTCCAGCAGCGCCATGCCTTCAGACGTCCTGGTAGAGGTCGCGACTGATTGGTCCATGGCGGTTGCCCCTTTGATGCCGACCGCGGTCAAGCTGCTGCCAATCGGGTCTAGCTCGACGCGGTTTCAAGACACCCTTCCTAATCGGCAACGCAGCAACGGTGCAGGGTCGGAAACTACCTAGTGCGTGGGAGTTTCCCGACAGCCCGTCGGGCGATCATCCTCGGCCAGATCGTGCCGCAAACCTTCCAGGCCGTGTGGAACCCTTGGCCGGCTCGGGGCAGGGTCGGGAGCAGTTCGAGCGCGAGATCCCCGGCATGAACAGCCCCAGCAGGGACGTGCCGCGGCAAGGGGCTTCCACGAACTCCACCGGCTCGCCAATCAACTCGACCCCGCGACGAAAGTCGCGCAGCGGCCCACAAGTGGCGTCCACCCCGCAAGAGCCGCCAACTGCGCCATCCCGCCTCAGATGTCGCCCCAGGCCTGCGCGACGTCAGCGCTGCCGAGCCTGCAACGGGCGGTGCGCCTCGTCGATCTCGGACATCACCTCCGGCGTTGAGGCGGAGTTCATCGCCAGGTCCCAAGGACAGTTGCCGACGAGATGCTCGAACGTGGCTCGGCCCGCTCCGCTCAGCCAGGCAGACAGTCCTTGCATACGAACGTTCGTTAAGCTACCACGCTGTCACCCGGCCGGATGCGCTGGGCAAACCGGCTGATGCAACAGGCCGGCGGTCGAACAGGAGAGCGTGGGTGATGTCTGCCGTGTCCCAGCCTGACGCCGAGTGGCTCGGCGCATTCGACAATGCGAAGCTGACGCCGCGCTACTTCGTCACCATGGCCCTGCTCGTCTTGCAGGAGATGTTCGAGTTCTACGACTTCTTCCTGGTCGGCTACCTGGTGGCGGCCCTGGCACCGGGTTGGCATCTCACCTACGGCATGTCGGCGATCATGCTGCTCAGCTCCGGCCTGGGCTCGGTGGTTGGCGCGGCCATGTTCGGCCGCTGGGCGGACCGTTTCGGCCGCCGATCGCTGATCGTTGCGGGCGGCGTGCTGTTCTCGCTCGGCTGCGCCGGGTGCGCGCTGCTGCCGGACAACGCCTGGATCGAGTTCTCCATCCTGCGCTTCGTGGTGGGATTCGGGTTCGCCGGCGCGGTGACGGTGCAGAACGCCCTGGTCGTCGAGATCACGCCCACGCGCCACCGGACGTTCCTGTCAAGCCTGATGCTGGCGCCCGTGGCGCTCGGCACGCTGTTCGCCGCCCTGCTGGCCGCTCAGTTGATGCCGTTGATCGGCTGGCGCGGCCTGGCCCTCACGGGTGCGCTGCCCATCTTCATTTCGCTGGGCATTTGGCTGTGGGCGCCCGAGTCTGTGCGCTGGCTGATGACCCGCAACCGCATGGAGGACGCACGGCGCGAGGCGGCGCGCCAGATGGGCGTCGATCCTGCCAGCATCAGCCTGCCTGCCAGCCTTCCGCAGCCCCCTGCCCCCACGCCGTTCTCCGACCTGCTGCGCGACCGTGGCCGGCTGTGGTGGGTCGTCGCCATCTGGCTCGGCGCCTCCATCAGCACCTACGGCGTCCAGTTGTGGGGGCCTACGGTCATCTCGCAGCTGCTGCACATCTCGCCCGGCGAGGCCGCTTCGTACTTCGTCGTCCTGGCGGTCGCGTCCTTCCTGGGCCGCATCGCCTTCTCCTTCCTGCCGCTGCGCATCGGGCGACGCCGGTCCGGCCAGATCATGGGCTACGGTTCGGCGGTGATCCTGCTGTTCGCGGGGCTGACGTACGACCGGTTCATCGGCGGGTGGTCGGTGTTCGCGCTGGCGATCGTCCTCGGCGCCGCCGTCTACAGCGGCGGCTTCGCCAACATCACGCCCTACACGGTGGAGGCGTTCCCCGTCCGGCTCGGCGCCCGGGCGCTCGGGCTGGGCCAGGCCTGCAACGGCCTTGGCAAGATCATCGGGCCGCTCGTCCTCGCCCTCATCGCCGGAACCAGCGACGTGATCTCGCCCAAGGCCACGGCCGACGCAGTGCCGGCCGCGTTCGTCTTCCTGGCGGTCTGTTCGGCGGTCACCGGGGTCGCCTTCACCCTGTTCCGGGTGGAAACGCACGGCAAGCCGCTGAGCCTGTTCGCGGGGCCGGAGGACGAGCCGGCGCCGGCCGTGCCTGTCGCCGTCCCGTCCGCACACCCGTCGTCCGTCTAAACAGGAGATCGTCGCCATGGACCAGAACATCGCCAAACCGGCCGACGCCGTCACGCGCGTCGACGGCATGCGGATCATGTGGGACGTGCCCGTCGCGATGGACGACGGGGTCGTGCTGCGCGCCGACATCTTCTTGCCGGACGCGCCGGGCCGCTATGCCGCGATCCTCAGCTACGGCCCTTATGCGAAGGGATTGTCGTTCCAGAGCGGCTACAAGGGCAACTGGGACCGCATGATCGCCGCCTACCCGGAGGTCGCCGAGAGCACGTCCAACAAGTACCAGAACTGGGAGCTGGTCGACCCGGAGAAGTGGGTCCCGGACGGCTATGCCTGCGTCCGGTTCGACAGCCGCGGCGCCGGCACCTCGCAAGGCCTGCTCGACCCATGGTCCCCGCGCGAGGCGCGCGACCTGCACGACTGCATCGAATGGGTTGCCGGGCAGGACTGGAGCAACGGCAAGGTCGGCATCAACGGCATCTCCTACTACGCCATGAACCAGTGGGCCGCGGCCGCTCTCCAGCCGCCGCACCTGGCCGCGATCTGCGTGTGGGAAGGTGCGATCGACCACTACCGGGACGTCGCCCGGCACGGCGGCATCTGGTCCGGGTTCCTGTCGTCCTGGTTCAACCGCCAGGTCGTGCCGCTGCAATACGGCTATGGCGAGAGGGGCACCCGCAGCGTCGTCACGGGCGAGCTGGTGGCCGGTCCGGAAACCCTGGACGAGGGGAAGCTCGCGGCCAACCGGGTCGACCCGGGGGCGGAGGCGCTGCGGCGTCCGCTGGACGGCGAGCACTACCGCGAGCGCACGCCTGACCTCAGCCGCGTCGTCGTGCCGCTGCTGTCCGCCGGCAACTGGGGCGGCATGGGGCTGCACCCCCGCGGCAACTTCGAAGGCTTCATGGCCGCCGCCTCGCCGCAGAAATGGCTGGAGGTGCATGGCGACACGCATTTCAGCCCGTTCTACCGCAACGAGGGCCTCGCCCTGCAAAAACGCTTCTTCGGCCACTTCCTCCAGGGCCAAGACACGGACTGGACCAGCCAGCCGCCGGTGCAGCTGCAGATCCGCCGCCCCGGCGAGCGCTTCACGATCCGCGACGAGCGGGAGTGGCCGCTCGCCCGCACCGCCTGGACACGCTTCTACCTCGACCCGGCGCAGCGCACCCTGGGCACGGAGCCGGTCGCGGGCGCCAGCCTGGCGTACGACACGGCCGGCGACGGGCTCACCTTCACGCTGCCGCCGAGGTCCGAGGAGCTGGAGATCACCGGCCCCGTGGCGGCTCGGCTGGTCGTGTCCTCCGACACAGCGGATGCGGACCTGTTCCTGGTGCTGCGCCTGTTCGCCCCCGATGGCAAGGAGGTGCTGTTCACCGGCTCCAACGACCCACAGGTGCCGATCGCGCTGGGCTGGCTGCGCGCCTCCCACCGCAAGCTGGACCCGGCGCGCAGCCTGCCATACCGGCCGTATCACACCCACGACGAGGCCCAGCCGCTTGTTCCGGGCGAGCCAGTGGAACTCGACATCGAGATCTGGCCCACCTGCATCGTTGTGCCGCCGGGCTACACGC
>CAXSFF010000195.1:0-6258 GCA_964236035.1 uncultured Acetobacteraceae bacterium | reverse complement strand
CGGACAGTCATGCGCAATACGAAATCCGCGTCTATGCGGAGGCGATGCTGGAGACGGTGCGCGCCTGGGTGCCGGAGACCTTCGCCGCCTTCATGGACTACCGGCTGGGCGCGGTGACGCTGTCGGCGAAGATGCTCGCCGTGGTGCGCCGGCGGCTGGCGGGCGACCCGGTGACACAACCGGACAGCGGGCTGTCGAAGCGGGAGTGGGCAGAACTGGAGGCGGCGCTGGCGCCCCTGAGCTAGGCTGCCCGCGCCGTCTCCATCGCGTACCGGCGGCAATGCTCCAGGTAGGCGGCCTCGTGGCTGGCGACCAGGTCGACGATGCTGGCCCACAGCCAGCTCGGCGCATCAAGCGTCTTCGTCCGGCTTCCCGCCAGCTCGGCCTGCCATTCCTTGCGCTGCGCCGTGCTCATCTGCCGCGCGTGCGCCAGGCCTACCACCTGCGCCAGGTAGTCGGCGACGTTCATCGCCTCCGCCCGGGTCAGCTGCTCGATCTCCAGCTTCAGGTCCTGCGGCAGCAGCTCCCGCATGAACACCCCGCGGCCCAGCAACCGCGTCGCCAGCATGCGGTCGCCGAGATGCGGCGACAACGCCTGTGCGCCGGCCACCACGCGCTCGGCGTTGTCGCGCGGGACGCGCGCGTCCGCATGGCGCGGCGCCGCCGCAGCAATGGCTTCCTTCACGTCCATCAGGCAGTACCTGACCTGCTTGGCGTGCTGGCCCTTGACCTCCAGCAATGCCGCGTAGCGCAGCCGCCCCAGCGAACTGCATCCCTTGCGCCAGTAGGCGGCGTCGATCAGCTTGATATCCGCGTCGTCGTCGCGGGCCCGCAACGAGGCCACCAGCGCCCGCACCTCCTCCTGCTCGAACAGCGCGCGCATGGCCTCCTGCTCCTCCTTCGCCAACGGCCAGAACCGCTTGCCGAGCGGGATGGCCAGCTTGCGGCCCTCGATGCGCTCGTCGGCCAGGTGCTCCCAGGACCGCCCGGCCGCCTGCCGCAGCGCGACCCGCACCGTCTCCGACACCTTGGCATCCGGCTCGGCGGTTTTCGGGTCGAACGCCGACTCGTAGCCTTGCACCATGCGCTCCAGCATCTGCGCGGTGGTCACGCCCGGCAGGTCGGAGCCGCGCGCCGCCATCGCCAGGGACAGGCCAAGGCGGATGAGGTCATGCGCCGGGTTGCCGACCACGGTCTGGTCTAGGTCGCGTATCTGCATCTCGATGGTGCCGTCCGCGCTGCCGATCGGGCCCAGGTTGCCGACGTGGCAGTCGCCGCAGATCCACACCGGCGGCCCCTCCGGGATGGCGCTGTGGTTGTCGCCCTCCAGCCACTCGTAGAACCGCACCGTGCTGCCGCGGACGTAGGCATGCGCGGATTCAGCCATCTTCAGGTTGCGGGTGGCGGTCAGGATCGGCTGACGCGCATCGGGTGCGGGATACTTTGGCGCTGTCTTGCTCATAGCTGCTGTCTTGCTCATAGCTGTTGATTAGCGCCGTTCCATCGCGCTGCAACACACTTTGACGGCAGCTACGTCGCCTCGATCGCCCCCACCTCAATTGCCAGAGTGTCGAGGATGAAGCTGCCGTCTGGCTCGATGGCGAAGTGGCTGCGCACCGTCGCGGAGAACCCGGCCTGCACCGACCGGATCGCCGCCACGTGCAGCGCGGGGGTCGCCATGCGATCGGTCCAGGCCGCGAAGTCCAGCCGCAGCCGCCGCGTCGCCACCGCGCGCGGCTGGAAACCGGCCCGCGTCAACGCCGACAGCCATTCGGCCGCGCTGTAGTTGCGGCCATGCGACGGGTCCCGCAGCAGCTCGATCGCCTGCAGCGCCGTGTCCAGCAACGGCGATCCCGGCGACACGCTGTCCATGAACAGCGCCCGCCCGCCCGGCGCCAGCACCCGGCGCGCCTCCCGCAACCCGGCGTCGAGGTCGCGCCAGTGATGGGCCGAGAAGCGGCTGGCCACCAGGTCGAACGCCGCGTCGGGGAACGGCATCCGCTCGGCCGCACCCTGCCGGACCGTGATGTTGGCAAGCCCAAGGCTGGCCGCCTGTCTGGCGACGGCGTCCAGCATGGCGGTAGTGAGGTCGTATGCCACCACCGACCCAGCGTGCCGCGCCAGGCGGTAGCTGACGTGGCCGCCGCCGCAGCCCAGGTCCAGCGCCCGCCCACCCGGCGCGGCGGCGGCCCAGGCGCTCACCTGGTCGAGGTCCTCGCCGCCGGCGTGGACGGCACTGGCGACATAGGCCGCGGCCCGGTCCTGGTACTGCGCGGTGACGACGGCCTCGTGATCGCGGGTCATGCGTAGGCCCGCACGAAGAACGCCACCGTCATCGCCGCGCACAAGCCGATGATGGCGGCGCGCAGGGTGCGCTGCTCCACCCTCCTGGCCAGCAGCGCGCCGCCGAACGAGCCGACCAGCGCCGTGACCAGCACGACCAGCAGTTCCGGCCAGTCCACCCGGTTGAAGCCGATGAAGCACAGTATGGCCGCGCCGTTGGCGATCGTCACCAGCAGCACCCGGGCGGCGTTCATCGAGCGCAGATCGCCCACGCCGAATAGGCTCCACACCGCCAGCATGGTGATGCCGACGGCGCCGCCGAAGTAGCCGCCGTACAGCCCGAGCACGAACTGGCACCCGAGCAGGCTGCGCGGCCCCAGCGTGACGACGCGTCTCAGCAAGGCGCCGCCCTGGCGGGCGAAGGTGAACGCCAGCGTCGCGAACAGCAACAGCCACGGCAGCATGGCGTTGAAGGTCAGTTCCGGCGTCAGCAACAGGAGCATCGCGCCGACGAAGCCGCCGGTGACGGTCACCAGGATCATGGTTCGGAAGCTGACGCCGTCGAACCCCCGCAACCCGCCGCGCAGCGTCCACGCCGCGGCGAGGGTGCCAGGGAACAGGGCGACCGTGCTCGACGCGTTCGCCGCGACCGGCGACAGGCCAGCCGCCAGCAGCGCCGGCAAGGTCACGAACGAGCCGCCGCCGGCGACCGAGTTCATCACGCCAGCCAGCAGCCCGGCGCCGGCCAGGAAGCCAACGCCCTGGATCATCGGGAAAGCCTGCCGCGACGAGCCATGGCGGACGCCCGCATCATGCGGCCCATTGGTGAACGAAGCGTCAAGTCGCGGTCAGTCCATCACGATGCGCACGCCGGTCATGGCGGGCGCCTGCAGCTTCTGCCACACCCGGCGCGCCAGTTCGGCGTAGGCGAGGCCGGCCGGGCTGTCGGGCTGGCTGGCTGCGATCGGCGTGCCCGCGTCGCTGGTGGCGCGGATGTCCAGCAGCAGCGGCACCTCGCCCAGGAACTCGATGCCGAGGTGTTCCGCTTCCCGCGCCGCGCCGCCATGGCCGAACGGCTCCGCCCGGTGGCCGCAGTTCGGGCAACAGTAGAAGCTCATGTTCTCGATCAGCCCCAGCACAGGGACCTGCGTCTTCTCGAACATGCGCACGCCGCGGCGCGCGTCCGCCAGCGCCACGTCCTGCGGGGTGGAGACGATCACGGCGCCCGACAGCTTCACCTTCTGCGCCATGGTCAGCTGCGCGTCGCCGGTGCCCGGCGGCATGTCGACCACCAGGATGTCCAGCGCGCCCCACTCGACCTGGCCCAGCAGCTGGGTGATGGCGCCCATCACCATCGGGCCGCGCCAGACCATCGCCGTCTCCGGGTCGACCAGGAAGCCGATCGACATCGCTTGCAGGCCCCAGGCGGCCAGCGGCAGCATCCGCTCGCCGCGCAGCTCCGGCTTGCGTTGCAGCCCCAGCATCTGCGGCAGGCTAGGGCCATAGATGTCGGCGTCGAGCAGGCCGACGCGCAGCCCCTGCTGCGCCAGCGCCACGGCGAGGTTGACCGCCGTGGTGGATTTGCCGACGCCGCCCTTGCCCGACGCGACGGCGACGATGAAGCGCACGTCCGGCAGCAACTCGCCTGCCTTGGCCGCTGCCGGCGCCGCTGCCGGTGCTAGTCCGGGCGGCTGGTCGCGGTGCGCGGTCAGCACGGCAGTCACGTTCAGCACGCCGGGTTGCGCCGACAGCAGGGCGCTGGCGCGGCCGCGCAGCTGCTCCATCGCCGGCGCGCGGTCGCGGTCGGTGCGCAGGGCCAGGTGCACCAGGCCGTCGCGCTCGGTCAGGCCGTCGACCAGGCCGGCCGCCACGACGTCGCGCCCGGTCGCCGGGTCGACCAGCGTGCGGAGCGCCTGCAGCAGGGCGGCTTCCCTTGATTTGGCCATCGGCTTGCAAACCCCCGGTGCGTGGTCATTATGATGGCGTATCACGAAGCGGCCACGCTGTGGGTATGGCGCAGACGCACGCGCCTGCCAATCACATCGATGATGCCGCGACAGGAGCTTTTGCCGAACATGGCCTGGAATGATGGTGGCAACGAGCCGACACCCGGCCCATGGGGCCCGCCCGGCGGCCGTCCGCCACCTGGCAACCGTGGCCCATGGGGCGGTGGCGGCGGTGGCGGCGGCCCGGGTGGCCAATTGCCCGATCTCGACCAGCTCGTGGCCAAGGCGCAGGCCTGGCTGCGCGGCTTCATCCCCGGCGGCCGTCCGGAGCTGCCGCGTGCCAGGATGCCGCGGGCGGGCGGGCGCGGCGTGCTGCTGCTGGCGCTGCTCGCCGTGGCGATCTGGCTGGTGAGCGGCTTCTACCGGGTGCAGCCGGACGAGCAGGGCGTGGTGTTGCGGTTCGGCGCCTTCAACCGGACCTCGCTGCCCGGGCTGAACTATCGTATCCCCTGGCCGGCCGAGACGGTGCTGACCCCATCCGTCACCCGCATCAACCGGGTGGAGATCGGCTTCCGCGCCGGCACGGACCAGGGCGGCCAGTTGCGCGGGCTGGGCAGCGACGGCGCCGTGCGGACGGTGCCGGCGGAAAGCCTGATGCTGACGGGCGACGAGAACATCATCGACATCGACTTCGCCGTGTTCTGGCGCGTGCGCAGCGCCGGCGACTACCTGTTCAACACGCGCGACCCGGACGCCACCGTCAAGGCGATCGCCGAAAGCGTGATGCGCGAGGTGATCGGCAGCACGCCGATCCAGCCGGCGCTGACGGAGGCCCGCGCCCGCATCGAGCAGAGCGTGCTGACGGGGATGCAATCGGTGCTCGACCAGTACCGCGCCGGCGTCGAGGTGACGCAGGTGCAGCTACAGAAGGTCGACCCGCCCGCCGACGTGATCGAGAGCTTCCGCGACGTGCAGCGCGCCAACACGGACGCCGAGCGCCTGCGTAACGAGGCCGAGAGCTACCGCAACGACATCGTGCCGCGCGCCCGCGGCGACGCCGCCCGCGTCACCGCGGAGGCCGATGGCGCGCGGCAGGCCAGCATCGCCGAGGCGAGCGGCCAGGCGCAGCGGTTCCTGAGCGTGTACGCCGCCTATTCCGCCGCCAAGGACGTGACGCTGCGCCGCCTGTACATCGAGACGATGCAGGAGATCCTCACCCACACCCCGACCATCGTGGTCGATGACGGCGTGCGCGGATTGTTGCCGATGCTGAACCTGAACGATGCGGCGCGGGCGGGTCCTGCGCCCAACGCCGTCGCGGGGAAGTCGCCATGAACCGTGCCGCGATCGCTGGATTGGTGGTGCTGGCGGTGATCGCCTTCGTCGCCAACGCCACCCTGTTCACCGTCAACCAGATCGACCAGGTGCTGATCACCCAGTTCGGCCAGCCGATCCGGGTCATCAGCGAGCCGGGCCTGCACGCCAAGATACCGTTCGTGCAGACCGTCATCAGCTTCGACCGCCGCCTGCTCGACTACTCGACGCCGGGCGAGGAGGTGATCCTGAGCGACCAGCGGCGGGTGATCGTCGACAGCTTCTCCCGCTTCCACATCACCGACCCGCTGCAGTACTACCAGGCGGTCGGTGCGCAGGAGGACGCGATCCGCGCCCGGCTGAACTCCGTGGTGACCTCGTCGCTGCGCCGGGTGCTGGGCAACGAGACCCTGCTGGCGGTGCTGTCGACCAACCGCGGCAGGATCATGGGCCTGATCCGCAACCAGGTTAACACGGAGATGCAAAGCTTCGGCGTGGCGATCGAGGACGTGCGCATCCGCCGGGTCGACTTCCCGGAGGAGAATACGCAGGCGATCCTGAGCCGCATGAAATCCGAGCGGCAGCGCATCGCCAGCCAGGCGCGGGCCGAGGGCGCGGAGGCGTCGTCCAGGATCAAGGCGGACGCCGAGCGCGACCGCACCGTGCTGCTGGCGGATGCGCGGGCGACCGCCGACAAGCTGCGCGGCGAGGGCGA
>CAXSFF010000194.1:0-6265 GCA_964236035.1 uncultured Acetobacteraceae bacterium | reverse complement strand
ACCGCATCATCGGCCTGGAGCTGGGTGCCGACGACTACGTGCCCAAGCCGTTCAGCCGGGCCGAGCTGCTAGCGCGCATTCGTGCGGTGCTTCGCCGCGGAAATGCGACTGCTCCGGACGCAAGCGCGCGGGGGCGTTTCATGCAGTTCGAGGCCTGGTCGCTGGATACGGCGCGGCATGAGCTGAAGGCGCCGGCTGGCGCCATGGTCGAACTCTCCGGTGCCGAATATGCCGTGCTGCTCGCCTTCCTGGAGCATCCGCAACGTGTCATGACGCGCGACCGCATCCTGGAACTGTCGCGCAACCGCATCGGCGACGTGTTCGATCGCAGCGTGGACGTGCTGGTCAGCCGCCTGCGCCGCAAGCTGGGTTCGCCGGACGAGGCGGCCGGATTCATCAAAACCGTGCGTGGCGCGGGCTACATGATGACCGTCGAAGTAACCCGGCGGTGAACCGCGTCGGTGAGAAAACGCTGGCCGCCCTCCGTCGCTTATGGCCGCGCGGCCTAGGCGGACGAACCATTCTGGTCCTGTCGGCCGCCGTGGTGCTTGTCCACCTGGGCACGGTAACGCTCTACCGGGACGACGCCGTGGGCCGCGTGGATGCGGCGTTCGCCGGCCAGGCCGCCGGACGGCTCGCCACCGCCGCCCGGGCCGTTCTCGACGCGCCCGTTCCCGGCCGCGACACGCAAGCGCACGCGCTGTCGTCGCCTGGCCTGGACCTGCACTGGGGCGACCATGCGACGATCGCTTCAGGCCGCTCCACCCTGCCTGGCTTCCAGCGCAGGATGATGGAACTGGCCCCGGATCTCGGTGAGGTTGCAATGCAGTTCGGCTCGCCGGGCGCCATGGACGGGCCGGGGACACTGAACGGCTCCGTGCGCCTGGCAGACGGAAGCTACCTCAACTTCAGCTCGACTCTCGCCGGCTCCGCCATGCCGTGGACGATGCACTCCACCCTGCTGTCCACGACCCTGATGGCGGCCGGCGTCGTTGGCGTGGCCGCCATCATGCTGCGCGGCTTGGTCCGGCCGCTGCAGCGGCTGGCTGCCGCTGCCGATGCGATCGGGCGCGGCCCGACGGTGGAGGTGGCCGAGACCGGGCCGCAGGAGGTCAGGCACGTAGCCCGTGCCTTCAACGGCATGCAGGCCCGCCTGGACCAACTCGTACAAGACCGCACCCAGGCTTTGGCCGCCGTCTCGCACGATTTGCGCACCCCGATTACCCGGTTGCGGTTGCGCGCCGGGTTCATCGACGACCCGGCGATGCAAACGGCGATGGACGCTGATCTGGATGAGATGGAGGCAATGGTGGAGGCGACGCTGGCCTATCTGCGCGGCGAGGAAACGACCGAGGCACGTGAAATCACCGACCTTTCAGCTCTTCTCTCCACCCTGGTGGACGACGCAGCGGATGCAGGCGCCGACGCCGTGTTCGACGGCGCTGGCCACCTGGCGTTGCCGCTGCACGCCTCGTCCGTGAAGCGCGCCTTTGCCAACCTGCTGAACAACGCGATTACTTACGGCGGCGGTGCGCAGGTCAGCCTGGCAGCCTCGGCGGATAGCGTGCGGGTCACGGTCGAGGATCGCGGGCCGGGCATCCCGGAGGCGGATCTCCGCCGGGTGTTCGAGCCGTTCCAGCGGTTGGACGCATCCCGCAACCGGGCCACCGGGGGCGTCGGCCTCGGCCTGGCCATCGCGCGCCGGGCAATCGAAAACGAGGGCGGGCTGATCACCCTCAGCAACCGCGCGGAGGGTGGTCTGCGGGCCGAAGTCGTACTGCCTGCCGCTCTGGGCAGCTAGCTCAAAATTTGACCATCAGATTTCAAGTAGCCTATCTGGCCGTCGCGGTCACACAGCCTCGCGTTCAATCGGCTGCGGTGCCGGGTTGGAGGTGTCTGCGGAAATCGCAGAGTCACAGGTGTGCCGCCCTCAGGCGCAGGGCGTTGGCGATGACCGACACCGAACTCAGCGACATGGCCAAGGCCGCGACCACCGGGCTGAGCAGTATTCCGAACGCCGGGTAGAGCACGCCCGCCGCGACCGGGATGCCGATTGCGTTGTAGGCGAAGGCGAACACCAAGTTCTGCCGAATGTTGCGCATCGTCATGCGGCTCAGCGCCCGGGCGCGGGCGATGCCTGCGAGGTCGCCCTTGACCAGCGTCACCCCGGCGCTCTGGATCGCGACCTCGGTGCCGGTGCCCATCGCGATGCCGACATCGGCCTCCGCCAGCGCGGGCGCGTCGTTCACGCCGTCCCCCGCCATGGCGACGATCTTCCCGGCTGCCCGAAGCTTCTTGACGATGCGGTTCTTGTCCTCGGGCAGCACGTCCGCTTCCACGTCCTCGATACCGAGCTGTTTGGCCACGGACTGGGCCGTGGTCCGGTTGTCGCCCGTCAGCATGACGATGTGGATGCCATCCGCGCGCAGGCTGTCGAGCGCGGCCCGCGTGGACGCCTTGATCGGGTCGGCGATGGCGATGACACCGCCCGGCTTGCCGTCCACGGCCACGAAGAGGGCCGTGGCACCGGACCCGCGCAGCTCGTCCGCCTTCGCCGACAGGTCGCCCATCTCGACCCTCTGGTCCGCCATCAGCTTGGCGTTGCCGAGTGCGACGGGATGGCCGCCAACCATTCCTGTGACGCCCTTCCCGGTCACCGATTGGAAGTCGGCCGGCTCCTCGGCCGTGATGGCCTTCTCCTTGGCGGCAACCATGACGGCGGCGGCAAGCGGGTGCTCGCTCGACCGCTCCAGGCTCGCGGCCAGCCGCAGCACGTCCGCTTCCGTCAGCCCGGCGGCCGGGAGCACGGCGGTGACCCGGGGCTTGCCCTCGGTCAGCGTACCGGTCTTGTCCACGACCAGGGTATCGACCTTCTCCAGGCGCTCCAGGCTTTCGGCTGATTTGATCAGCACGCCGGCCCCGGCGCCCTTGCCGACGGCGACCATGATCGACATCGGCGTAGCCAGGCCCAGCGCGCAGGGGCAAGCGATGATGACGACGGACACCGCCGCGATCAGCGCGAAGGCCAGCGCCGGCACCGGTCCCCAGACCGCCCAGGCGATAAAGGCCATGATGGCGACCGCCAGCACGGCAGGCACGAAATAGCCCGCCACGGTGTCGGCGAGCTTCTGGATCGGCGCTCGGCTGCGCTGCGCGTCCGCGACCATCGCCACGATGCGCGACAGCGTCCCTGATGCCCCGAGCGTGTCCGCCCGCATCACCAGCGACCCGGTGCCATTGACGGTGCCGCCGATAAGCTTGTCGTCGCGCCCCTTGGGCGACGGCATGGACTCGCCCGTCACCATGGACTCGTCCACCGCGCTCCGGCCGTCGATCACCGTGCTATCGACTGGCACGCCATCGCCGGGCCGCACGCGCAACCGGTCGCCAACCTGCACTTGGTCGAGGGTGACCTCCTCGTCGTCAGCACCATCGCGCAAGCGCCGAGCGGTTTTGGGCGCCAGGTTGAGCAGGGCGCGGATCGCCCCGCCCGTCCGGTCGTGGGCGCGCAGCTCCAGCACCTGGCCGAGCAGTACCAGCACGGTTATGACGGCGGCCGCCTCGTAGTAGACACCGACGGTGCCGCCCATCATGCGGAACCCGGCCGGGAACAGGCCCGGCGCGAAGGTCGCGACCAGGCTGTAGAGGTAGGCGGCCCCCGTGCCGAGCGCGATCAGTGTGAACATGTTCAGGTGGCCGGACCGCACGGACGCGGCCCCGCGCTGGAAGAACGGCCAGCCTGCCCACAGCACCACGGGCGTGGACAGGGCGAACTGGACCCAGACCGACCACTGCTCCGGCACTAGGTTGCCGAGGCCGAGCCATGGCACATGGCTGCCCATCTCGAGGACGAACACCGGGAGGGTCAGCACTAGGCCGACCCAGAAGCGCCGGGTCATGTCGGCCAGCTCGTGGTTCGGCACCGCCTCGGCCGTGATCTCGACCGGTTCCAGTGCCATGCCGCAAATGGGGCAGCTTCCCGGCCCGACTTGGCGGATCTCCGGGTGCATCGGGCAGGTGTAGATGGCACCGGGCTTGGCGGGTTCGGCGGCCTTGGGTTTCAGGTAACTGTCCGGGTCGGCCGCGAACTTCGCTCGGCAGCCGCCACAGCAGAAATGGTAGGTGACGCCGCCATGGTCGAGGCGGTGCTGCGACGTGGTTAGGTCGACCCTCATGCCGCAGACCGGGTCAGTGACCGCTCCGGCCGCCACCGGGGCGCTCCCACTGCACCCGCATCCATCCTTGGCGTGTTGATGATGGTCGGTTGCCTGCTCGCTCATGACGGCCTCCTATTGGAACGTGCCAGATGGCCCGGCGTAGAGCGGTACGTGGGGCTTGCCATAATGGGAAGGTCAAGACCCGGGCCAAGCGAAAATGGCTCGCCCGGCTCTCTGCCCTCCATAACGGCACGGTCGGCGAGAGGCGGGTAGGCTCGGATTATACTCACCCGCCGCGGCCTCCCCTTCACCTTCCAACGATGGCAACCCTTATGCCGGGGCTGGAGGGTACGGGCATGGTGATCGGCGAGGCGGCGCGGGCATCCGGCGTAAGCGCCAAGATGGTGCGCTACTACGAAAGCATCGGACTGGTGCCGGCAGCCGTCCGGACCGAAGGCAGCTACCGGACGTATGGCGAACCCGACGTCGAGACGCTGCGGTTCATCCGCCGCGCCCGCGACCTTGGGCTTTCGATGGAGCGCATCAAGCTGCTTGTCGGCCTGTGGCATGACCGCAAGCGCCCGAGCCGCGAGGTCAAGCGGATCGCCCAGGCGCACGTAGCGGAACTGCGGGCCAAGATCGCGGAACTAAGCGAGATGTGCGCGACGCTCCAGGAATTGGCCGACGCCTGCCACGGCGACCAGCGGCCCGAGTGCCCGATCCTGCGCGATCTCGCAGCCGGGGACGGTAAACGGGCCGCGCCGCCCCAACTTTCCTGACTGCACGGGACGGAAATTGCTGCAAGCTGGCTCGTGATCGAACTCAGGGAAACACGATGCGGACGCTCTCGGCGGTCTTGCTCCTTCTTTGCACTTCGGCGGCGCCCGTGCTGGCGCAGACCATGGGCTACGCTGGGCAGCAGGACCGGACCATCAAGGCGCTCTCGGACCAGGAAACCGCGGACCTGCTGGCCGGTCGCGGCATGGGCCTAGCGCGGGCCGGAGAGCTGAACCACTATCCCGGCCCGGCGCACGTGCTGGAGCTGAAGGACAAGCTCGCGCTGACGCCGGAGCAGGTTGCCGCGACCTCCAACAGCTTCGCGCGCATGGCCGCCGCGGCGAAGCCGTTGGGGGCAGAACTGGTCGATCGCGAGCGTGCGCTGGATGGCGCCTTCAAGGCTGGAACCCTCACGTCTGCGGAGCTTGGCCGGCGCACCGACGAGATCGGGGCCATCCAGGGCAAGCTCAGGGCTATCCACCTCGGCGCCCATCTTGAGATGAAGGGCATCCTGACCGCGCAACAGGTCGTCGCTTACGATGGGTTGCGCGGCTACGGGGTGCCTGCCGCGGCACCCTCCGCGCATCACGGGATGCACCCGGGTTGACGTTCCTACGACCGGCCTAACGTGCGCGGCCCCGTGCGGTCCGGCCACTACGACGGAGAACGGCGCACCTGGAGCCGCGCCGGGATCGCCGCCGTGCTGGTCGTCGTCATCCTGGCGTTGGTCGTCATCCGTAAACTCCAGGTCCGTAGCATCCTGGCCAACTGCATGGCCGCGCAACGGCCAGCGTGCGAGGCGATGGTGGAGGGGCTGCGGATCTCACGCCAGATCGATCGCCTTCGGGAGCATCTGCGCTAGACAGAACTGCCGCGTATAGGGTAGCCCCCTACTCCAAAAGGGATATGATGACCCATACCGTTCGCGAGAAGGGCAAGCTGCTGGCCCGGGTCCGACGCATCCGGGGCCAGGTCGAGGCGATCGAGCGCGCGCTGGATGCCGAGGCCGGCTGCGAGACGATCATGCACCTGCTCGCCAGCACCCGGGCCGCGATGTCCGGTCTGATGGCGGAGGTCGTCGAGGACCACGTGCGCACCCACTTGGTCGATCCCGTGAAGCACCCCGACGCCCTGGACCAGGACGCCGCGGAACAACTGCTTGCCGTCGTCCGCACCTACCTCAAGTAAAGAGGCCTCCATGCCCGACACGACCATGCCGCTGGGACACAGCCACGTCTTCCTCGGCGAAGGTCACGAGAAATCGGAACGGCGTACCTGGGCCGTGATCTGGCTGTGCGGCGCCATGATGGCGCTGGAGATCGTTGGTGGCC
>CAXSFF010000193.1:0-6284 GCA_964236035.1 uncultured Acetobacteraceae bacterium | reverse complement strand
GACAGCGTCTCGGGCCATCTTCATGCACATCTTCAGACTCATGCCTCGAGCTGGGGAACCATCAAACAATGCTCAACCTCCTATCTATGTTTATACGCTAGAGACATACACGCCAGACGGGAAAGCCTGAGACGTCGCACAACTACTTAAACCCTCGCCCTTGATGCGCCACCAGTCGGTTTTTCTTGCCTCAAGATAACCCCAAAGCCCGGGTTACAGGCGGAATGGCAGACGACTGTCGAGCACTATGCCTCATGTCATGTTTTGTAGGCGAGTTGTGACAAGCCTCGGCATAACTATGAGGCCTCAATTAGAAGGCATGGTAAGCCACTTTTTGCCGATCCTGACTGCAAGGTTTGCGGCTGATCCGTCATATGTCCAGGCGTCATCGTCATGCCTCTATCTGGAACCACGGTAGGCTGACTCTTGCCCATCCTGAGTGTAGGATTAGCGGCCGATCCATCATACGTCCAGACATCATCATCATGCCTCGACCGGTAACTACGGTAGGCTAACTTTTGCCCATTTCGACTGCAAGGTTTGCGGCTAATCCGTCATACGCCCAGACATTGTCGTCATGCCTTGCCATGGCAGCACGGTAGGCTAACTTTTGCCCACTCCAAAGGCAAAATCGGCGGAAGATTCGCTACATGTCATGGCATACCATATACCCCGGCTTTCGCACTCCTCGTGATTTTAATACGGCATGCGATGGATGTCAGCGATATCGGCGGATACGTGACAGAATGGAACATCCAGGAAATCGGCTTCTCCTCAAAGGGGGGTATCGATGAATGGAAGGGCACAGGAGGATGACTGGGGTCATCGAAGAGATGACGGGCTAGGTATGAAGGCACGCTACCGCAAATGAGGATGCACGAAGGCGTGCATCCTCATTTGCTAGGCGCGGCCCGCCTCAGCGGCGGGCGTCCTGCGCGCCCCTCGGGCTTGCCCCTGCGCGCCGTTCGGCTTGCTCCTGCGCACCCTGCGGGCTTGCACGGCGCTCCGCGCCGGACTGGGCGGCTGCGCCAGGCACCGGGGACGCGCGGTCGTGCCGACCGCGTTTTCCCTGCCGGGAAAACTGCGAGGCTTCCAGGAAGGTTCTCGAGGAAGACGTGGAGCAGGGTGAGCGGGCACGGTCACAGCGCGGCACTGGACAGCCCGAAGGCGGGTGCAACACTCAGGCATGGCCCAGAGCAGCGAATCAGGACCGGATTGGACGACCCTGGCACAGGCCAAGTGGGCGCTCATCACAGGTGCGACGTCCGGCATCGGCCTGCAGGTCTCGGTCGCGCTCGCGAAGCGGGGCTACGCGGTGACGCTGCTGGGGCGGAGCCGCGAGCGGCTGGAGGCCGGCCACGCCCTGGTAGAGTCCACGGCCCGGCACCCGGGACAATGCACGACCGAGCTCATGGACCTGTCGGACCTGGCTGAGGTCGGATCGGTCGCAAGAAAGCTCCGGGACCGCGGACAACCCCTGTCGCTCCTCGTGAACAACGCCGCCGTGATGGCGCCCGCGCATTACAGGACGGGCGCCAGCGGACACGAGCTGCAGATGACGGTGAACCACCTGGCCCACCACGTCCTGGCAGCGACCCTCCTGCCGCTGCTCCAGCAGACCGACGGCGGGCGCATCGTCACGGTCTCCAGCGTTCGCCAGCACAGCGGCGACATGAGCGACCAGGCCCCCTGGAGCCCCCTGCCCTACGATCCCATGCGCTCCTATGCGACGTCAAAGCTGTGGTGCCTCGCGTACGCCCTATGGCTGGACAACGCCCTCGCGCGCGATCCGGCCGGGACGCGCTCGGTGGCCGCGCATCCAGGATGGGCAAGGACAGGCCTGCACGCCGCCGGGCCCTTCCTGTCGGGCGCCACCACCACCGGCACCCTAGGGCTTCTGGCAACCGCCTGCTTTGCCCAATCAGCCAGCCACGGCGCCATCCCGATCCTCGATGCGGCGACGCACCCAGTCGGCCAGGGCTTCACCTATCTCGGTCCTCGCGGCGCAGGCGAGCTCCGCGGCACCCGCTCGGCGTCTGCCCGCATCGGCCAGGCAGCGAGCGAGCGGTTCCAGGTGCGGGTGGCCGAGATGTCGATGGAGCTCACCAGGACAAGTCTCGCCATCTAGGCCGGAGGAGCGCCCATGGCGAACCCACCCACACAGAACCCGGCCGCCGCAGTTCTCTCGTTTAAGACGGCGAACGCGAGCGCCATCGCTCGCGTTCTGGAGCGAGCCGAGCGAAACGGGGCAAAGGCAGCACGCAAGAAGACGTCGGCGATCCGGCACATGCTGCACCCGCGGAGCACCCTGCTGGGCTCCGCCCTGACCATGGCGCTGAACCACCACGGACAGACAGCGCGCGGCAAGGCCTCGATCAGGCAGGTGGCGCCTGACACCGGCGGACGCCCTTACCACTTCGGCTTCACCAGCGTGACCAAGGGACAAAGCGCCCGCGGAGGGCGGCCTGCACCACAGGCTGGCGGTGCTTCCGCAGCCCCTGGCAGCGGCAGTGGCGGCAGCGGGCACGGTGGCACGGGACCGGGCAACGGAAGCGCGCACCACCCGTCGACCTCTGGCTCAGGCCAGGCAGGCAGCAGTCAGCAGCCCGCGGCGGGAAGCCGTGAGGGCGCCCACCAGAAGTACACCGAACGCGACAGCGCCCTCGACAAGGATGCGCGTCCCATCGAGCAGGAACTTCAGGGTGCGCGCGGCCAGGAACGCGGCAAAGGCAGGTCTCTCGATGAGGAAGGCGTCGTAGGAGAGCAGTCTCTTGAGGCTGGGCCACAGCCACACGCCGTGGTCCTTCGCCAGGCGGAGGCAGGGCTCGGCAGGGAGAGCGAAGGCCAGGAGCCAGGGCAGCACGGGCAGACGAGGGATACCGCGGAAACGCAGCGTTGGCTGGAAGAGCAGGTCGCCGCGGCACCGGGCCTGTCGGCACGCTCGACCGAAGGCGCGGCACAGGCCTACATCGAGAACCCCGGCAAGGTGGAGAGACTGCGGGGCACCACCGCGTCCTTCGGGACGATCGCGGACACGCTCGAGGAGCGGCTCGAGTTCTGGGACCTCGTCCACAAACACGAGAGCAAGGATGGACGCACCCAGAGCAGGCTGGTGCTCGAGCTGCCGCACGAGGCGACCGCGCAGGCCAGGCACGAGATCGTGCGCCGATACACCGACGAGCTGCGGGAGAAGGGCATTCCGTTCTGGGCCTCGATCCACGCTCCGACAAGGAAGAACGACTACCGCAACCACCACGCCCACGTCGTCTTCATCGACCGGCCCGCCCAGAAGATGGCCCACCCGGAAACCGGCGATCTGGTCTGGGACTTCACCGTTGAGCAGGTCCACCGCACGAAGACTTCCGGGAACATACGGCGCACATACCCCTATCGGCAGAAACGTGACCTCGACATGCGGCGCCGGGGCTACATCAAGGAGGCGAGGGCTCGGTTCTCCGACATCACCAACGACGTAATGGAACGCCACGGGCTCGAGATCCGCTACGATCCGCGGAGCTACAAGGACATGGGCCTCGACGTCACGCCAATGGCGCACGTGACCCGCATCCTCGCGGACAAGACCAGAAGCCAGCAGTTCGTCGTCATGGACCCCGGGTGGACCTGCAGGATGGTCGACGAGGAGATGCGCGCCGCCGCGGCGCGGCGCGACGACACTTACCAGGCGCTGCGCGCCACCGAGGAACGGCTGCAGCAGACCGCAGGGCACATCCGCAAGGTGACGGCGTCGAACGCGAAGCTGCCGCGCCACATGCGTCTGTCGCCAGGCCACGTGCTGACCACCAGGATCGCCGGCGCGCTGACGACGAAGATGATGGAGATCGAGCGCGAACGCCTGACGGAGGTCTTCTTCGACGAGGCCATGGTGCGGACGCTGACCCGCATCGCCGAAGCGACCACGCCCAGGGTCCACAGTCGCGGCCCGGCCAGGGTCTACAACCCGGCCAGTGCCCCCGACCCGCAGGACCTCGCGGACCTGAACCACGCGGCGCTGGAGGAGCTGGCGGCCTTCCGGATTGGCCAACGCCTGCGCGGCCAGCATTTCCGGCTCCGCCGCAACCAGGCGCTCGATCGGTGGCAGCAGGCCGCCGCGCCCGCGACAAGCTCCGCTTCGCCGCCTCCCAGCGACAGCAGACGCGAACCGCCGTCGCGCTCCCAGACGCTCGCGCCGCCGGCTGACCGGCCTGGAGGGAGCGCACCACCGTCACGGCCGACCCCGCCGCCACCACCGGCGCCGGACCGGGGACCACGTCCGCGGATCCCGTCGTTCGGACGGACCCAGCAGACCGCTCCGCCCACGATCCAGACATCGTTCGGAAGGGTCTACGACGGGCGCGCCGCGGCAGCCGTTCAACCATCACGCTTTGCGGCGCAGATCACGGCCCGGATGACCACAATGACGAGCGCGATCCTGCGCGACGCCGACGGACCGATGGATGTTGCCAGGGCCTCGTCCGACTTCGTCGCGATGACGTCGGCCATGATGACCGCGGTCCGTTCAGGCCTGTTCGCAGGTGTCCAACGACCTACGGACTCTGCTGCGGAACGGCCTCCGCCTTCTCGCGATCATGCCTCCCCGGCCGCAGCGGCTCCCGAGCAGCGACCGCAGGAGTACGCGTCTCCAGGACCCACGGGCCAAACGAGGGCACCGTCCACACCGCGACAGCAACCGGCTAGGAAGGCGGAACCTGCGCAGACCACAGGGTCGTTGCGACGAACCTATAAGCACGGCCCCGCACCGATGGCCTCGGCACGGTCAACAGCGCAGCCGTTAGGGAAGGAGGCGCCCACCCCAGCCATGACCGGAAAATTGGACCCACGCTCGGTGGACCGGGCCTTGCACCAGGCGACATTTCCGGACAGGCAGGACAGCCGTGGTCCGGCGCCAGGACACGTCGTAAGAGTAACACCGGCAATCACCGGTTCCGGAAGGACGGAAATACCAGACCAATCACCAAGGCCTGGCGTCGAGTGTATATTACCGCAAGGCAGCGCAGCGGGCACGCAAAGTCCTGGTGTCGACAAAAAGCCGCTAGCCGCCCCTCCATCGCTGCCAGTCGCCGTAACGCAACCCGGTTTCCTTCAACGTGCCGAGCTCAGGACGGAACCAAGCAAGAAGGTGCGGAGCCCAGGGCACAGCGCCGAGAAAGAAGATAAAGAGAAGCGTAAAGAGACAGACGACAACGAGACAAAAATCATCGACAAAGGGTTTGTAGCAGCGGAAGAATTGAAGCGAAGGAAGCGACGACGGGCTATTCTCACCCGCAAGATTCGCGATAATCAAGGAATGGATATCTGATCCTCACCCGACCTCGTGGGGCCAAGTCATGACATTCCACTTACTGTCGATCACGGCCCGTCGAAGCTGCGCGGTAACGATTTGGTGTCGTCGCGCCGAGCACCCGTGCCATGACGCCGATAGGGAAGTCAGCCTGGTTCGCGCTCATGAACCCGAAGATCCGGACGGCACCGCTCCGGTCTCGCAGGCGGACCAAGCTGCCGCTCGAGGGAGGATATCGCGCTCCAGGCGCAACTGCTTGTTCTCCCGCCGCAGCCGGGCCAGCTCTTCGCGCTTGGCCGGGGTCAGAGGCGCGTCAAGGACAGCGCGCTTCGGCTCCCGCCGACCCTCCTGCCGGTCGGCCTGGGTGACCCAGTTGCGGATCGCCTGGGCCGAGGGTTCGAAGATCACCTCTCGCGAAGGCATCATCGGTGTCCACCAAACAGGGGGAACTTCATCCGTGATGTCCTCGCCCAGCCTGGACAGGCGGGTGCCGCCGCAGGCGCAAGCGGCGGGGCCAGGGACGACGACACGCTGGCGCGGCAGGTGCTCGGGGAACGGCCGCCGGGCCGGGCGTGTGCGGGTGAACCCAGCGACGTGGATGGTCCTGGCCGCCGCGGCCTCGGCGGCCAGCTCGTCCTCGGTCGCCGACGCCTCCAGCTCCTCCAGCTGCAGCTCCATCTGGTCCAGCAGGCGGGTGGTGCGCTCGGAGCGCGGGCCGAAGCGGTCGCGGTTGAGCTTCTCGATCTGCAGCCTGAAGTAGGCGATCAGCGCCAGGTTGCCGGACTGCTCCGCCAGCGCCGCGGCGGCCACCCGGGCAACATCGGCGCGTGCCGCCAGGAGCGCTGCCTTGAGCGCATCGACGTCATTCGGCGGCGCGGCAAGCTCGGCTGTTTGGTCCCGGGGTTTGATGGTGCAGTCTTCTCGCGTGAATGGAAGGACGCGCTATGGGCCAGGTTCTGCACGGCAGCGCCACGACGACAGCGGC
>CAXSFF010000192.1:0-6285 GCA_964236035.1 uncultured Acetobacteraceae bacterium | reverse complement strand
GTCCGCTGCGGAGAACCTGCGCTTCGCTGCGCCGCGCGGCCGTGCGGTGCTGCCGGCGCTGGAGGCGCTCGGGCTGGCGGGCCTGGCCGATCTGCCGGCGCGGATGCTGTCGGCCGGGCAGCGCCGCCGCCTGGCGCTGGCGCGGCTGGCGCTCAGCGATGCGCCGCTCTGGCTGCTGGACGAGCCGACGCTGGGCCTGGACACGGCATCGCTGGCGCGGCTGGGCGTGCTGCTGGCCGCCCATCGCGGCCGCGGCGGCATCGTGATCGCGGCCACCCACCTGGACCTGCCGCTGCCGGACGCCGACAGCCTGCGGCTTGGCTGATGATTCGAGTGGTGACGCGCGAGCTGCGGCTGTCGCTGCGCCATGGCGCCGACACGCTGGGCGCCGTGCTGTTCTTCCTGCTGGCCGGCGCGCTGTTCCCGCTCGCCATCGGCCCGGCGCCCGAGGTGCTGGCGCGGCTGGCGCCCGGCGTCGTGTGGGTGTGCGCCCTGCTGGCCGCGCTGCTGCCGCTCGACCGCCTGTTCGGCGCCGACTTCGAGGACGGCGCGCTCGACCAGCTATTGTTGAGCGGCCTGTCCGCGCCGGCGATAGCCTTCGCCAAGGCGGTGTCGCACTGGCTGGTGACGGGGGTGCCGCTGCTGCTGGCGGCCGGGCCGCTGGCGATCATGCTGCAGATGAACCCGGCGGCGTTGCCGGCCCTGCTGGGCGGGTTGGCGCTAGGCACGATGGCTTTGTCGCTGCTGGGCGCCATGGCGGCGGCGATCGTGCTGGGCGCCAGGCGCGGCGGCGTGCTGCTGCCCCTGTTGGTGCTGCCGCTGGCAATGCCCGTGTTGATCTTCGGGGCCGCCGCGGCGGATGCGGTCGGCGTCGGGCTGTCGCCGCGGCCGCACCTGCTGTTGCTCGCGGCCCTGCTGGCGGCGGCGCTGCCGCTCTGTCCGTTGGCCGCCGGCGCAGCGTTGCGCGCCGCCACGGATTAGCCGTATCGAAGCATCATCCTGGTCAAGCCCGGCCGGAGGGACCCGCCAGGATGTCGCCATTCAGGCGCACGATGCCGGCGAGCAGACGCAGCGCATCGGGGCCGCCGCGATCGGCCAGGCTTCCCGCCTCCATCTCCCCCGCCAGCACTTCGGCCTGCGTGGCGATGATCTCGGCCGCGCGGTTCAGCGCCTCCCGCGAGAGGACGAGCTGAAGAGTGTCGGATAACCCGTTCCAGTCGGCCAGCATGGATCAAGCACACCCCTGTGGAGCCATTCGGCATTGCGCCAGGCGGCCGTCATGGCCAAGGGGATGATCGCCGAACAACCTTAACAAGCCGTAAGCTACCGCCGCGACAGCTCGTACAAGGCGACGGTCGCGGCCGCCGACACGTTGAGGCTCTCCATGCTGCCGGGCATCGCCAGCCCAGCCACCTCGTCGCAGGTCTCCCGCACCAGCCGGCGGAGGCCGCTGCCCTCCGCCCCCAGCACCAGCGCGACCCGGCGTTCGGCAAGCGCGGAGCCGGACAGCGGCGCGCCTGCCGCATCCAGGCCGACCGTCCAGAAGCCGGCCGCCTTCAGCGCCACCAGCGTGCGCGCCAGGTTCACCGCGCGCACCAGCGGCACCAGCTCGAGCGCGCCGGACGCGGCCTTCGCCAGGGCGCCCGTCTCCTCCGGCGCGTTGCGGTCCTGGGTGATGACGCAGGCGGCGCCGAACGCCGCGGCGCTACGCAGCACGGCGCCGATGTTGCGCGGGTCGACCACCTGGTCCAGCACCAGCACGACGCCGGGCCGCTCCAGCACTTTGGTCAGCAGCGGCGTCGGCAGCGGGTCGGCGAGCAGGGCCGCGCCCTGGTGCACGACATCGCGCCCGAGCAGCTGGTCGATGCGGCTGCGGTCGGTCCGCTCCGGCGCCAGCGGCCAGGGCTGCGGACGGCGTTCAAGCAGGGCAGCCTCCGCCTCTTCCGTCAGGATCAGGCGGCGCAGCCGGCGGGCCGGGTTGCCCAGCGCCGCCTCGACCGCGTGGTGCCCGTACAGCCAGACGGCGCCGCGCGGCGTTTCCGGCAGGCGCGGCGCCCGTTGGTCGTGGCTGCGGTCAGGCGCCCGCTCCTCGAGCGCCGCGGGACGGTGCAGGACAGCGCGGGAGAGGATCGGGCGGATGTCCGCACGAGGCTCGGCGCGGGGTTCGGGCGACCGGCGCGTGTCGGCGGTGCGGTCCGGCGCCGGCGGGCGTGGCCGGTCCTTGGCCCTGTCCGCATCCTTGGACGATGCCGGGTCCTTGGGAAATGCCGGACGCGGCCCGTTGCTGCGATTGGGCGAACGCCCGGCATAGGGCCGCTCGTTCGGCGCGTATTCGGCCCTGGGACGCTCGGCCTGCGACCGCTGCCCCTGGGATTGCAGGCCTTGGGCGCGAGCGCCGCGCGGTCCCTCCCCCTGCGGCTTTTCGCCCTGCGAGCGGCCGCCATGGGGTCGGTCGCCGCGCGGGGCGCCGGCGCCGGGTCTTGGGCTATCGGACCGGGGACCACGAGGGAGACCATTGGAGGGACCGCCGGGCCGGCGTGGGGGATTGGACATGGGCGTCGTATAGCCGCCACGGCGGCTGGCCGCTACCGGGATGGCCGTGCGGAGGACTGCCGATGAGCGGCCGGCGACCGCCGTTGACAATGGCCGGCAATCGGGAATACCAGCGGCGCCTGAGCCTGGAGGGGTGCCCGAGTGGCTAAAGGGGGCGGACTGTAAATCCGCTGCTGTAATGGCTACGTTGGTTCGAATCCAACCCCCTCCACCAGCTTGCGGCCGCCGCAGTGCCCGAGCCCGGCCAGCCTCCTCGAATCGTCCTGGAAACTCATCCGCCGTGCTCTACCCACTCCCGATTCAACGGGGCTGGTCAACTGTCTGTTTACTTTCGTGCGGTAAGCAGTCCCTCTATGAACCTCCATGCATCGACAACAGCGCTCCAAGGGCTTGCCGGCGTGTTGTGGGCCAAGCTCGCCGCCCTGTTCCCCCCAGCTGCAACCGAGCCGCCAAGTCACGCGAAGGCGATCGGCTACGCCGAGTTGGCCGGGTTCGAGGCGTCCGACGATACGCCGTGCCCATACACCGAGCGGCGTCTGGTCAAGGCGTTCTGGCGCGGGCGCGAGGAGGGACAGTGGTCGGACAACCGGGTCTGGTAGGCAGGCATCGCTTTGGCCACGTGGGGCAGCCCGCGCGCCTTGCCGGCGGCCAAGACGCCGGATGCTCCGATTTGTGAGCGGGAGCTTCTAGCCGAAGGCGGTCCATGTCGGTAAAAGCTGCCCATGCGTGCTCCAAAAACCCAAAGCGTTGCTGACCGGCTGACGGCGGCGGCGAAGGCCAGACAGGCCATGCTCGACAAGTTCCGGGCAAAGCCTCCGCCGGACGACCCCACGGTCCTGGAACGCCAGACCGCCATGAAGGCGATTGCGGAGGCCCGCCAGGGACGGGCGGCGGAACGCAAGGCCGCCCAGGAAGCCGAAGCTGCGAGGAAGGCAGCCGAGCAGGCCGCCGTGATCGCCCGTCAGGAGGTGGAGGCAGCCGAGCAGGCAGCCTACCTTGCCAGGAAGGCCAATGATGCCGCGGCCGCGCAAGCGGAGTACAAGGCGCGCGCGCTGGCGCTGGCGGCTGAACAGAAGGCGGCCCGCGACGCGCGTTACGCCCGGCGCAAGGGTCGCTGACCCGACGGCTGCGCGCTTGGCGATCGAAGCCGGCCCATTCGAATCAGCGGCCGAGGGCGATGCCTTCGCGACGCGGGTCGGAACCGCCTTGGAGGCCGCCCGGCACGGTCTTGATGATGTTGAGGCCGCTGGTGAGCACGGTTGGGTCGGGCGAGATGGCCCAGCCCAGCGCGGTCAATTGCGAAGACAGACTGCGGACGTCGAACGGGCCGATGAGGCCAGTGGTCCCGGCCGGGGCGCCGCCGGGCTGCCCAGGGGCGATGTTCGGGTCGAACAGGGACTCGAGGGTGGTGACGGCCGTGTTGTTGTTCTGGAAATGCGCCTGGTTGGCGGCCTGCTGCGGGTCCAGCGCGAAGTCGATCAGGGCGATGACGGACTGCGCGGTGATGCCGATGATGGACGAACCGCCGGGTGAGCCGGTGACGAAGGCCGGCTGCCCGGTGCGGGTGAAGACGATGGTCGGGCTCATGGACGAGCGCGGGCGCTTGCCGCCCTGGACGCGGTTGGCGACGGGCGCGCCGGCGGGGCCAGGGTCGAAGGAGAAGTCGGTCAGCTCGTTGTTGAGGATGAAGCCGTCGACGAGGCGGCCATTGCCGAACGGGCCTTCGACCGTGATGGTCTGGGACACGACGTTGCCGAAGCGGTCGATGATGGAGACGTGGCTGGTGCCGCCGAGACGGGGCGGGGACGTGTCCTGCGTCCGGCCGTTGCCGGCCCCGGGGGGCACGCCGGCGGCGACGGGGGCGTTGTCGACCGGGCCGGCTGTGGTCATCAGCGTGGCGCGCCCAGCGATGTAGTCCGGGTCGATGAGCCCGGCAGTAGGGACGGGCACGAAGTCGGGATCGGCGACGTAGAGGTTGCGGTCGGCGAAGGCGAGGCGGTTGGCTTGCAGGAAGAGATGGATGGTGCCGAGGTCGTCCGGGCCGGCCAGGTCGAAGCCGCCCAGCATGCCGAGCATCTGCAGTTCGGCGATGCCGCCTGAGGATGGCGGCCCCATCGAGCAGACGATGGTGCTGCGATAGGGGCCGCAGACGGGAAGGCGCTCGACGACCTGGTAGCTGTCGATATCGGCGGCGGTCATCTGCCCCGGGCCGCCCAGGCGGCCGTCGGTCTGGATCGCGCTGACGATGTCGTCGGCGACGGGGCCGCCGTAGAAGGCGCGCAGCCCGGCGGACCCGATGCGGCCGAGCACGTCGGCGTAGGCCGGATTGGTAAGGATGGCGCCGGGCGCCTTGGCGCTGCCGTCGGCGTTCAGGAAGTAGGCGGCGGCGTTCGAGTCGAGCGCCAGGATCGATTTGTGGCTCTCGATCGCGGCGGACAGGCGCGGGCTGACCGGAAAGCCGTGGCGGGCCAGGTCGATGGCGGGCAGCAGCAGCGTGGCGAGCGGCTTGCGGCCGTAGCGGCGGGCGACCGTGTCCCATAGTTTGACGACGGCGGGGACGCCGACCGATTTGCCGCTGAGCACGGCGGTCCTGAACCCGAGCGGGGCGCCGGCGCTGTCCTCGAACAGCGTGTCCGTGGCAGCCGACGGGGCGGCCTCGCGGGCATCGAAGCTGGTGACGCGCTGGTTGGCGGCGTCGTAGTAGAGCATGAACCCGCCGCCGCCGATGCCCGTGGCCTGCGGCTCGACGAGGCCCAGCACGGCCTCCACGGCGATGGCGGCGTCGATGGCGTTGCCGCCCTGAGCGAGGATGGCGGCACCCGCCTGGGTCGCGAGCGGGTTGGCGGTGACGACCATTTCCTGCGTGCTGGCCGCGGCCGAGCGGAGCATGATCTGAGCGGCGGCCGGGCGAACGGCGGCGAGACCGAGCAGCAGGATGGCGGCGGCCGTGGCCTGGACGAGCGAGGAAGCAGGCCGCCCGCAGGCCGCGGCCGACCCCTCTGCCACTTCCAACAACAGCGACAGTTCGCCGCCATCCGGCATCGCCACCACCTCCGAGCTATTGCCGAGGACCCCATTCGAAGCGAGCCTGCGGCCCACCCCTTGGCATGCCTCCGTCAGCGCTGGGTGCCGGGAACCTGGTCGCGGTATAGCAGCCAGTTGCCCGACAGCTCGTTCACCACCGCGCTGCCGGCGTCGTAGGTCGAGGTCAGCGACTCGCTGAAGCCTGAATACCCGGCGGCGTCGACCTCGTTGGCCAACAGTTCCGGCGCCGTCTGCCCCGGCGGCGGCACGGTGAAGTTGCTGCCGCCGCGCAGCACCATCACCCGTTGCAGGTCCACCGCCCGCACCTGGCTGAGGAACGTCAGCGCCTGCATGAAGGCGGCGTCCTCCTCCGCGGTCATGGTGAAGGCGCCCTGCCCCGACGTCCAGTAATCGACCCAGTGTTCCGCCCAGGTGTTCAGCAGGGCGCCGATCCAGAACGTGCCGGAAGCCAGCACGTCGCCCTCGACGATCGCCGGCGGACGCTGCGCGTTGGGGAACCCGGCATACCGCGCCCGCAGGCGCTGCAGGTTGCCGTCGTCCGCCAATGTCACATGCGCCAGGGAGAACTGGCAGGCCCAGTCCACCAGGCCGGCGTTGAGGGTAAACGCGTTGGCCCCCGTGTCGGAGGCGGCCGGCGGCGTCGGCGGCTGGAACGGCGCGCTGCGGCCGAACGGGACATAGCCGGTC
>CAXSFF010000191.1:0-6298 GCA_964236035.1 uncultured Acetobacteraceae bacterium | reverse complement strand
TGGTGCGGGCGGCGCACAATGCCGACGGCACTGGCGGAGAACACGGCATGCCGGCGCCGGCGGTAGCGGCCACCGTCGGCCATGTAGGTGTCCAGGCCCAGGTCGTCCCAACTGGCGGCGAACGCTTCCCAGTCCGTCATGCCCTGCGCCGCCAGCGTGCCGCGCATCTCGGCGGCGTGGACGAAGGCGAACCCGTCGCGCCCGATCAGGTCGGCGATGCTGGGGCGGCTGATGGCCGGGTTGCTCAAGGGTGGGCCTCCTCGGGTTGCGGGCTGGCGCGTTCGGAGCCGGGCGGCATCCAGCCCTGCACCTTGTAGCCGGTGATCGGGCTTTGAATCACCAGCTCGTCGAAGCGGTACTTGACCCGGCGGTTGAACTCGCGCGTGACCGCCCAGCGCTGCGCCGGCTCCGTGCGGATGCGCAGCCGCAGCGTCCACGAGTTGTCGCCGAACGCCTGCACGCCGAGCACGTCGAGGTCCGCAGTGATCGCGTCCGCCCAGCGCGCCTCCTTGCGCATGTCGTCGCAAATCGCGCGCACGATGCCGACGACGTGGTCAGGCTCCTCGTCCAACCCGACGGGAAGGTCGATCAGCGCGTAGCTGAAGTCCCGCGTCTGGTTGGTCACCGTGGTCACGGAGCTGAACGGGATGATGTGCACCGACCCGTCCAGCGCGCGCAGCCGGATGGTGCGGATCGACAGCGTCTCCACCGTCCCCGTCAGGCCGCCCAGCGCCACCACGTCGCCGACCTGCATGGTGTTCTCCAGCAGCAGGAACAGCCCCGTGATCAGGTCCTGCACCAGCTTCTGCGAGCCGAAGCCGATGGCCACGCCCAGCACCCCGGCCCCCGCCAGCAGCGGCGCCACGTTGACGCCGACCTCGCTCAGCACGATCAGCCCGGCGAACAGCAGGATGGTCACGAACAGCGTGGCGCGCAGGATCGGCAGCAGCGTGCGCAGCCGGGTGGCGCGGGCGATCTGCGCCTGCCGGGTGAGGGCGGCGAGGTGCTGTTCGATGCCGGCGTTCGCCGCCTCCCACGCCACCACGGCGGCGGCCACCGCCACCGCCGAGGTGAGCAGCGCGTGCAGCACCCGCTCGCCCAGGCGGCCGTCGCCGAACCAGCGCACGGCGTTCAGACCCCAAACTTCGAACAGCGCCACCAGGGTGCACAGCCCGAGCGCCAGCAGCAGCAGCAGGCGCAGCGCCGGCTGGTAGCGGTGCAGGCGGGGCTGCAGCTGCGGGAAGCGCTCGCGCAGCTCCGGTCCCAGGTCGATCAGCCGGTCGAGGCCGCCGAGCACGACGATGGTGGCCAGCCGCGCCAGCACGCCCACGACCGAGGTCACCACGAAGAAGTGCAGCAGCCGGCTGTAGCCGTCGCGGATCTCGGCCGCCGCCACCAGCCACAGCGCCACGATGTAGAAGATCGCGACCAGGTGCCAGCGGGCGGCGAACCCGTTCTGCATCCTGGCGAGCAGCCCGCTCGCCGTGTGCCGCGCGCGCAGGCGGTTGGCCAGGGCCTGGCGCTTCTGCAGCACCATGACGACCAGCATGGCGTGGATGACCAGGCCGAACAGCTTGACCACCACGTCGTGGGCGCTGGGATACAGCCCGTACAGCGACCCCACTCCCGCCAGGGTGTAGCCGGTCAGCGCGACCACGGCCAGGCGCCGTATCCAGCGCACCAGGTAGCGCGCGGTGTCGTCGCTGCACAGCACCAGGCGCAGGCGCGGGTCGCCAGGGCTGAAGAAGGCGCGCGCGACGCACACGGCGACGCGGCCGACGACGTAGCCGTTGACCACGGCGACCACCACCAGCCGCGCATTGGCGGTGGCGCCCAGCGAGGTGCCCAGGATGGCGTCGGCGGTGATGGCGAACACCATGGCCGGGACCACGTCGAGCACCAGGGCGCCCAACATGAACGGCAGCCGCCGCAGCATGTGCCAGGCGACGCTGAACCGCCGTGCCCGTACAGGGCTGTCGCTTGCCTGTTCGATCGCGCCGGGAGGGTCATACGGCACGTGGTTGCCGAGCGCGCGGCGGGGGCGGCGCAGCAGGCGGATCAGCACCCATTCCACGGCCCCGGCGCAGGCCAGCACCAGGCCGAGCCGCCACATCGAGTCCAGCAGCCGGTCGCGGGTCGCCGGGTCGTTAGCGACGGAGTCGAACCAGACGCCAAGCTGCGGCAAGGTGTTCACCGCCTCGAGCGCCGCGGCGAATTGCGCCGTCAGGTTGCGCAGCAGGCCGCCGGTTTGCACCAGCACCTCCGACCCCAGGCTGTCGGGCGCCACCAGGGCCGGCGCGGCAGGCTTGGCGGCGGGCAGGGCCTTGGCCATGTCCTCCAGCACGGCGATGAACTGCGCCCGCTTCTTGTCGTCCTGCAGCACGCCCAGCACGTCCTGCGCCTGGGCTGGCGTCAGCGTGGCAGCAGGCGGCGGTGCGGTGGGAACCTGCGCCAGCGCGGGGGAGAGCAGGGGCAGCAGGGCGAACAGGGACAGCACAAGCGCACGCATGGCGCGGACCGTCGGATTCGATGCCGCCGCTGTCAACCGGAACGGCTTGGACGCAGGGTGCACAAAGCGGCCGCGCCGCCTATTTCAGGGTGATGAAGACGTTTATCATCATCCTGCTGGGTATCATGATGCTGGCGACGGTCGGCGTGCTGGTCGCCGGGCTGATCGGAGTGGCGCGTGGCGGCGGCGATCCGCGGCGGTCGAACGCCCTGATGCGCTGGCGCGTGATGTTGCAGGCGGGGGCGCTGCTGCTGTTCCTCCTGCTGCTCAGCCTGCTGAAAAGCTGATCGTGGCCCCGTCGTGCTGGTTTGACACCCTTGGTCAGGGGACTCTAAGGTCCACAGGTTTACCTTGCTGCTCCGCGATGTCGTGCGGGCGCCGCCCATAACCATCAGAAAATGACGGGTCCAATGAAAATCCTCGTCGCAGTCAAGCGAGTGGTCGACTACAACGTGAAGGTCCGGGTGAAATCGGACGGCACGGGCGTCGAGACGGCCGGCGTCAAGATGTCCATGAACCCGTTCGACGAGATCGCCGTCGAGGAAGCTGTGCGCCTGAAGGAGAAAGGCGTCGCCACGGAGGTGGTCGCCGTCTCGATGGGCGTCGCCGCCTGTGGCGAGACCCTGCGCACGGCGCTGGCGATGGGCGCCGACCGCGGCATCCTGGTCGAGACCGACGCGCAGCTGCAACCGCTCGCCGTCGCCAAGTTGCTGAAGGCGCTGGCCGACCGCGAGCAACCCAGGCTGATCATCATGGGCAAGCAGGCGATCGACGACGACATGAACGCCACCGGGCAGATGCTGGCCGCGCTGCTGGGCTGGCCGCAGGGCACCTTCGCCAGCAAGGTCGAGGTCGACGGCGACACGGTGACGGTGACGCGCGAGGTCGACGGCGGGCTGGAGACGCTGTCGCTGAACGTGCCCGCCATCATCACCGCCGACCTGCGCCTGAACGAGCCGCGCTATGCGTCGCTGCCCAACATCATGAAGGCGCGCAAGAAGCCGGTGGAAAACATCAAGCCCGAGGCACTCGGCGTCAACCCGGCGCCGCGCCTCACCATCATCAGCGTCGCCGAACCGCCTACCCGCAAGGCCGGCCAGAAGGTCGGCTCGGTGGAGGAGCTGGTGGCCAAGCTGCGCACCGAAGCGAAGGTTATCTCATGACGTCGTTGGTATTGCTGGATTTCGAGGGTTCCACCATCAAGCAGCCGTCGCGCAGCGCCGTCGCCGCGGCGCTGAAGCTGGGCGAGGTGCACGTGCTGGTTGCCGGTCACGGCATCGACGCCGCGGCGCAGGCGGCGGCCCGGCTGCCGGGCGTCGGCAAGGTGCACAAGGCCGATTCGCCCGTGTACGCCCATGCGCTGGCCGAGCCGCTGGCCGACCTGCTGATCTCGCTGGCGCCGCACCACACCCATCTGCTGGCGGCGTCCACCGCGACCGGCAAGAACGTGATGCCGCGGGTGGCTGCGCTGCTGGACGTGCAGCCGATCAGCGACATCTCCGACGTGATCGACGCCGACACCTTCGTGCGGCCGATCTTCGCCGGCAACGCGATGGCGACGGTGCGGTCGTCGGACGCGAAGAAGGTAATGACCGTACGTGCGGCGAGCTTCGACCCCGTGGCGAGCGAGGGCGGCGACGCCGTGATCGAGGACGTGGCGGCGACGGCGGAGTCGACGATGTCGAAGTTCGTCTCGGCCGAACTGTCCCGCAGCGAGCGGCCCGAGCTGACAGCGGCGCGGGTCGTGGTGTCCGGCGGGCGCGGCATGCAGAACGGCGCCAACTTCAAGCTGCTGGACCCGATCGCGGACAAATTGGGCGCGGCGGTGGGCGCGTCGCGCGCGGCGGTGGACGCCGGGTTCGTGCCGAACGACTACCAGGTCGGGCAGACGGGCAAGATCGTGGCGCCGGACCTGTATGTCGCGATCGGCATCTCCGGCGCGATCCAGCACTTGGCGGGCATGAAGGACAGCAAGGTCATCGTCGCCATCAACAAGGACGAGGACGCGCCGATCTTCCAGGTCGCCGATTACGGCCTGGTCGCCGACCTGTTCACCGTGCTGCCGGAGTTGCAGGCGGCGCTTGAACACGGCTGAGCGTCGCACGTCGACTGCTGCACTGCTCCTCCTCCCCTTGCGGGAGGAGGCTGGGAGGAGGGGTGGCCACATCAACCACCCTGCGCGCGGCACCCCTCCCCCGGCCCCTCCCGCAAAGGGAGGGGAGAAGAGTCAGCCACCATTGCCGTTGGTATAGATCTGCCGCGCGGCCTTGGGTTGCTTCGTCGCAAGGCCCCTCGCAATGACAGGGAAAATTAGATGATCGAACAGGTCGGCGTCATCGGCGCGGGGCAGATGGGCAACGGCATCGCCCATGTCTGCGCCCTGGCCGGCCTGTCCGTGGTGCTGCTTGACATGCAGCAGGAGGCGCTCGACCGCGCCATGGCCACGATGGGCCGCAACCTCGACCGCCAGGTGGGCAAGGGCGCCATCACCGCCGAAGCCAGGGACGCGACGCTGGGCCGGGTCGCCGCCACCACCGATTATGCCGCGTTCGGCTCGTGCGACATCGTGATTGAGGCGGCGACCGAGCAGGAAGCCGTCAAGAAGGCGATCTACCGGACGCTGCTGCCGCATGTGCGGCCAGACTGCATCCTGGCCAGCAACACATCGTCGATCTCCATCACCCGGCTTGCCAGCGCCACCGACCGCCCGGCGCGGTTTATCGGCATGCACTTCATGAACCCCGTCCCCGTCATGAAGCTGGTCGAGGTGATCCGCGGCATCGCCACCGACGAGCCGACCTACCAGGCGGTGCAGGGCCTGGCCGACCGGTTACGCAAGACCACCTGCGTCGCCGAGGATTTCCCCGGCTTCATCGTCAACCGCGTGCTGATGCCGATGATCAACGAGGCTATCTACGCGCTGCACGAGGGCGTCGGCACCATCGCCGGCATCGACGCCGCCATGAAGCTGGGCGCCAACCACCCGATGGGTCCGTTCGAGCTCGGCGACTTCATCGGCTTGGATACCTGCCTGTCGATCATGCAGGTGCTGCACGACGGGCTGGCCGACAGCAAGTACCGGCCATGCCCGTTGCTGGTGAAATACGTCGAAGCCGGTTGGCTCGGCCGCAAGGCTGGCCGCGGCTTCTACGATTACTCGGTCACGCCGCCGGTCCCGACCCGGTAACGGCGGCGCGCCGCTTCACTTGTAGTCGCAGGTCCCAGTCAGGTTGTTAAAGAACTGACCGTGTTCGCATGCCGGGCTCTGCCGGACCGGTGGCGGGGCCGGCGGTGCATAGGCGGCCGGCGGGTAGTAGCCATACGGCGGTGGCGGCGCGTAAGGGTACGGATAAGGGTAAGGCGCCGGATAGCCATACGCCAGCGGGTAGGCGTAGGGGTAGAAGGGACGCGGGTAGAAGCCATACGGGTATGGCGCAATCGCGGCGCCGAACGCCGTGCCCACTCCCAACCCTACCGCAGTGCCGAACAGGAAGCCGCCGCCGCCATAGGCCTTGGCCGGAGCGGGGGCCACGCTACAGAGCGCCGCCGCTGCCAGGCCGGCGCACAAGATGTTTCGCATGAACGCTCGTCCTTATCTGGGATTGCTCACTTCGACAGAAGTTGGCGCTGCGGCGGCAAGTTCAAATTGCAAATTGTCACAGATGAGCAAAATCTTCGGTCATTGCGGCGGCAGCCCGTATCTGTGGTCGACGAACTGCAGCGTGAACGCGCGGCGGTAGTCGAGGTCGGCTTTGTAAAGTCCCGCCGTCACCATGGTGTCGAAGAACG
>CAXSFF010000190.1:0-6309 GCA_964236035.1 uncultured Acetobacteraceae bacterium | reverse complement strand
GCATCTTCTTGCGGCCGAACCGGTCGCCGCCGATGCCGAACAGGATGCCGCCGAGGGGCCGGGCCAGAAAGCCGACCGAGAAGGTGCCGAGCGACAGAAGGGTGGCCACGAGGGGGTTGTCGGAGACGAAGAACGTTTTGTCGAAAACAAGGATCGCGCAGGCGCCGAATACGAAGAAGTCGTACCATTCGAGGGTCGTGCCTATGGTGCTCGCGATCATGAGATTGATGCGCTTCATTCTATCCTCCCGTCTGGTTTGTTCTTCCAGGCTGGCGTTTCTTCAGGTTGAGCATCCGGATCAGGCTTTGGCTGACTTGGTCCGGCAATCGAGCCGCATCGGATTGCGTTCGCTTAGGGTCGGCTGGGATTGAAGTGCCTGGCGAGGTCCCGGCCGTAGGAGCCGTAGTCCGCCTGCAGCGCCGGGTGCCCGGCGGCGAAGGCGGTGAGGTGCTGGGGAAAGCGGGTCTCGAACATGAAGGCGAGCGTGCCTTCGAGCTTGTGCGGCCCCAGGTCGGCGTTGCTGGCCTTTTCGAAGGCGTCCATGTCCGGCCCGTGCGGCAGCATCGTGTTGTGCAGGGAGACGCCGCCCGGCGCGAAGCCGCCGCCGGTCTTTGCGTCGTACACGCCATAGACCAGGCCCATGAACTCGCTCATGACGTTCATGTGGTACCAGGGCGGGCGGAACGTGTTTTCGGCCACCAGCCAGCGGTCGCTGAAGATGACGAAGTCGATGTTGGCCGTGCCCGGCGTCTCGGAGGGCGAGGTCAGCACGGTGAAGATCGACGGATCGGCATGGTCGAACAGGATCGGCCCGACCGGGGAGAACTTGCGTAGGTCATATTTGTAGGGCGCGTAGTTGCCGTGCCAGGCGACCACGTCCAGCGGCGAGTGCGCGATGTCGGCGACCTGCAGCGTGCCGCCCCACTTCACGAACAGCTTCGACGGCGCGTCGCGCTCCTCGTAGGCCGCCACCGGAGTGAGGAAGTCGCGTTGGTTGGCGAGGCAGTTGGCGCCGATCGGCCCGCGTTCCGGCAGGGTGAGGGCGCCGCCGTAGTTTTCGCAAAGGTAGCCACGGGCCGGCCCGCCGCGCAGCTCGACCCGGATCTTCACGCCGCGCGGGATCACGCAGATCTCGCCGGGTTCGATGTCGATCACCCCGAACTCGGTGACGAAGCGCAGGCTGCCCTGCTGCGGCACGACCAGCATTTCGGCGTCGGCATTGTAGAAATACTCGTCCTGCATCGAGCGGGTGGCGAAGTAGAGGTGGGCACCCAGCCCGGCCTGAGAGCCGGCGTCGCCGGCCGTCGTCATAGTGCGGACGCCCTCGACGAAGGAAAGCAGTTCCGTCGGGATCGCGACCGGGTCCCAGCGCAGGGGTGCCAGCGGCGTTTCGGCCTCGATCGCCGGCCCGGTGCGCCAGAGCGGGGCGTCGACCTTGTGGAACCGGCCCCAGTTCGCCACCGTCGGGCGGATGCGATACAGCCAGCTCCGCTCGTTGGTGGTGCGCGGCGCGGTGAAGGGCGATCCCGAAAGCTGCTCGGCATAGAGACCATAGGGGCATCGCTGCGGCGAGTTGCGGCCAACCGGGAGGGCGCCGGGCAGTGCCTCGGTTTCGAAGCCGTTGCCGAACCCCGCCATGTAGCCCGGCGTGATGCCGGACCCACGCGCAAGGTGGGACAAGTTGGACGGGGATTGTACGTTCATTGGCGCATCTCGGGTTGAGGTTGCACGGTTGGGCTGCGCTCTCAGAGCGCAAGCACGAGTTTGCTGTCGCGGGCGCGCGAGCAGCAGGCCATCATTCGCGTATTCCCCGCGCGCTCCGCGGTGCTCAGAACCTTGTCGCGGTGGTCGATCCCGCCGGCGAGCACGCCGACCTCGCACGAGCCGCACAGGCCTTCCTGGCAATCGCACGGCACGTCGACCCCGATCGCATGCAGGGCCTGGAGCAGGGTCTGGTCCGGGCCTACGTGGACTGACAGCCCGGAGTCACGCAGCTCGACGTCGAACGATATCTCGTTCTCCGGGTCCAGTCGCGTGCTTGCCGCCGAGAAGTGCTCGACATGCAGCCGCGCCGGCTGGTCGCGCATAATCGCCTCCAGCGCACCAAGCAGGCGCTCAGGGCCGCAAGCATAAATCTGCGTGTCCGCCGTGCTGGCGCCGATCACGGCGGCCGCGTCCAAGCGGCGGCCTTCCAGCGCGGGATACAGGTGGAGCCGGTCGCCATGGTCGCAGCGCAGCCGGTCCAGGAATGCCATGCCGGCGAGCGAGCGGCCGGCGTAATGGATCAGGTAATCCTTGCCCGCGAGCTTGAGGCGGTCGGCCATGGCGATGATGGCGGTGATGCCGATGCCGCCCGCGATCAGCAGGTAGCGCTCGGCGCCCTCATCCAGCTGGAAATGGTTCTTCGGGCCACGGATGCGGATCTGCTCGCCCGGCGCAATCACGTCGTGGATGTAGGCGGAGCCACCGCGGCCGGCCTCCTCCTTGCGCACCGCGACCTCGAACGACCGCGTGTCGTCGCACCTGCCGCAAAGCGAATACTTCCGCTCGTAATCGCCGATCAGCACGTCGATGTGGGCCCCGGCCGTCCATCCCGGCATCTCGCGGCCCTCCACATCCTCCAGCCTCAGCCGCAGGACTCCGTCGGCCGCAAAGTGCACGTCGGAGATACGCACCTGGCGAGCGATCGCGTGCTTCGAAGGCGCGCCGATCGGGAAGACGGTATGCTGGTCGAGCCGGCCGGCATCGCGGCGCTCTGGGTTGTTGGCCGGGTCCCATCGCACCAGGAGGTGGTCCGGACCGCGAAACGACGTGTTCGGCAGGTATTCAAAAGCCTGGCCGGGTGCGAGCTCCATGTGCGGCAGGCGCTTGGTGAACTCCTCCAGGAAGATGCGCATTTCCATGCGGGCCAGGTTCTTGCCCATGCACTGGTGGCTGCCATAGCCGAACGACAGGTGGTCGGTGGTGTTGTCGCGGTAGATGTCCAGCTCATCGGCATTCTCGAAATGCCGCGGGTCATGGTTGGCCGACGCCATGACGATCAGCAGCTTGGCGCCCTTGGGAAGCTCGACGTCGCCCACCCGCGTGTCGGCCGTCACCAGCCGCCGCCACGCGACGATGGAGCCTGACAGCCGCAGGCACTCCTCGACGGCGTTCGGGATGAGCGACGGGTCCTTGCAGATCGCGTCCCACACGTCCCGCCGTTGCAACAGGAGCCGCAAGGCGTTCGCCGCGGCATTCGCCGTCGTCTCGTGCGCGGCCACGATCCCGGCCATCATCATCGAGTGCAGGTAGGAATCGGTGATGACGTCGGGCAGCTCGGCCTGGCGGCGGATGGCATACTCCATCCAGCCATGCCCGGAAGGATTGGCGCGCATCTTCTCGAGCACCTGCCCGGCATACTGCCAGAACTTGCCGACCGCCTCCGCCACCGCGAGCTGCTCGTCGCGGGTCGGGCGGCCCCAGGTGTTGACGGTGTGGGCGATGGAGTATTTCCGAAGGGTGTCCATGTCCTCCTCGGGCACGCCAAGGAAGTGCAGCGCCACCGTGAGCGGAATCTCCCACAACATCTCGTCAACCAGGTCCGCCTCACCCCTGTCGATGAAGCGGTCCACGTACATCCGGGTCAGACGCCGAACCATCGGCTCGTGATGGGCGAGCTCTTCCGGCACGAAGGAGTGCATCAGCGAGCGCCGCCGCTCCATGTGCGCGGGCTCCTCCTCGTTCACGAGGGTACGATCCATGCCGTATTGGTATCGGGCCAGGACGGCGTCGGCCTCCGGCGCGTTCGGCGTCACCTTCTCCAGCACGTTGGCGGGCGAGAAGGTGATGTTGTCGCGGAAGATGGCTTTGACATGTTCGTAGCGGCTCACGACCCAGTAGCCCAGCTTCGGGCTGTAGAAGACCGGTTCCTGCTCCCGCGACCAGCGCAGCGCCTCGGCCGGATCGACTTGGTAGGGGCCCTCGAAGGCATCGAACGCAGCCGCGCCAGCCGACACTGGGCAGCCTGCCTGGGTCATGCGCGCCTGGACGCTTCCCTCCGGCGCGACGCCGTTGAACGGGCACTTGCCCAATGGAGGCTCGCCCGCTTGCAACATCTCGTGTGTCACATCCCTCTCCCTATCGCAGCCTTATCGCCTTATATCGCACAGTGTGTTTCCATTATCGAGAAGAATCGAACCTTGGTATCTGTCAAACAAGCCTCTCGCGTAACTCGCACGGATGCCCCGTGCAGAACCGCGGCTGTTGAGGGTGACAAAGTAGGATGACAAGTA
This sequence comes from uncultured Acetobacteraceae bacterium, assembly GCA_964236035.1. Taxonomy (GTDB): domain Bacteria; phylum Pseudomonadota; class Alphaproteobacteria; order Acetobacterales; family Acetobacteraceae; genus CAXSFF01. Next base: position 2,035 of record CAXSFF010000190.1, on the reverse strand, counting down.
CCGGACTTGACGCCTTGATCAGGGGGCGGAGGTCGAAGCAGGCCCACCCAGGGCAGGAAACGCAGCCTGCGAAGCAGCCGAACACGCTCCAGACGCTTGATCGAGGGCTACACGCGCTCACGATCATCTCCCAAAAAGAGGACGGCATCTCCATTGCGGACCTCGCGTCGCGGCTCGGGGTTCACCGGGCCATCGGATACCGCCTTGTCGCGACCCTCGCGGCGCATGGCCTCGTCGCACGAAACGCGAATGGCCAGGTTTATCTCGGCGTCAGCCTATTGACCCTGGCGTCGCGCTTCGAGCCCCAGCTCCGTTCGCTGGCGCGGCCCCTTCTGCATCGATTGGCCGAGGACACCCGGGCAGCAGCCTTCGTTTCGGTTCCTCAAGGCGAGGAGTGCATCGCCATCATTGTGGCCGAGCCGGAAGAAGGCGTGCTGCGCGTAGCCTACCGGGTCGGAAGCCGCCATCCGCTGACCATGGGTGCGGCGGGCATCGCCATCCTGGCAGGCCGCCCAGAACGGCTCGGCGAACCCAGTGCCGTTCGCGAAGCGCGCGACAAGGGTTTCAGCGTGACTCGCGGCCAACTCCAGCGTGGCGCCATCGGCGTGGCCAGCCCTGTGCGTAGCGCGCGCCAGGCACCGCTCGGCTTTGAGGCAAGCCTTGGCGTCGTTGCACTTGAGGGCCTCGACATCGACCTCGCGACGGCGGCCGTGGTCGCTTGCGCGCGCGAGCTTGCCGCCTCGATCGTTTCAGATGGTCATGCGGCACTCACCGGTGGCTGTTCCCCAGTCCCGGTTCAGAGCGACGGCATTCGATGAAAGTATGCTCTTGATTTGACGCGTATCCATGGCGGTGTCGATGCAGAATGCCGTCTGGTGGTCTGACGTGGGCGCCATCACAACGTGCTTTTGTGCCGACCAAGCGCGGGACCATGAGGAAGTGTGAGGCGTTTACGTTGCCGCAGCTTGACTGGCGCCAGCTGGGTTGTCGTTGGCGAGCCTCGGATGCCACCGCTCCTGGGGAAAGCCTCCGCGTGAGCTGGCGCTTATTCCTCGACCTGCGTCAGCAGCCGCGACAGGTAGCCGTGCGGCGAGCTTGGCCTGGCATCCTTGCCGACAGACACGGTCGCGGTCAGCCCAAGGGCCAGATGCACCGTATCCGACACCTCGTCGACGTGGATGCGGACAGGGATGCGCTGCGCCAGCCGCACCCAGGTGAACACCGGGTCGACGGAAGCGAGTCCGTACGACCCTGGTGTCGTATTCGGCGTGTTGATCCCGGCTGCGATGCTGTCGACATGGCCGAGCACGGGGTCGGCGTATCCCATGAGGGCAACGACCGCCGGGTCGCCCGGGTGGATATGGGCGAGCTTGGCTTCCTCGAAGAAGCCGGTGATCCAGAAACTGTCCGTATCGACCAAGGACAGGTTGCGGGTTCCCTTGGTGGCGTAGTCACCGGAGCGGAGCTGCAGGTTGGTCACGTAGCCGTTCACGGGCGAAAGCACCTTCGTGCGGTGCAGGTCCACCTTCGATTAGTTCAGCTGGGCCAGCGCGCTGGCATAGGACGCGCGGGCCATCTCGAACGTCGCCGCATAGCTTTGCTTCTCCTCGCTCGACGTGGACAAGGTGCTCAGTTGGAGCCGACGGTCGTTCTGCGCCTGCTTGTTGGCCATGTCCGCCGCCTTGAGGGCCACGTCGGCCTCGGCCGACGCGACGCTGAGTTGGAAATCCACGGGGTCGATCTCGTACAGGACGTCGCCCATGCGGACGGGCTGGTTGTCGTTGACGTGCACGGCGACGATGCGGCCCGATATCTCGGGCGCGCTGTCCACCACGTACCCCTGCACCTGTCCGTCCCTCGTCCAGGGTGCCGTCAGGTAATGGCTCCAGATGATGAAGCAGCCAAACCCGGCGGCGCACAGCAGCAGGGACGTGATCGTCAGCCCGCACGCCCGGCGCGCCTTCGAAAGCACCTTTTCCCCCCTAAACCCAGGCGACGAGCAGGCCCAGGATGCAGACGTAGATCGCAACCCCGG
>CAXSFF010000189.1:0-6322 GCA_964236035.1 uncultured Acetobacteraceae bacterium | reverse complement strand
GCCTGCACGCTGCTGAACGTCGCCGAACCCGGCCAGGACGGGCGCGCGCTGCTGCAGGCCGTGCTGGTCGGGCGGTTCCTGCTGTTCGCCGCGGCGCTGGAGCATTGGGCGCTGCATGAGGCGCGCGACCGGCGTTGGCTGCTGTGGAGCCTGAACGGGGCGACGATCTACGTGGCGGCGCAGACGCTGTTGCAGTTCGCCACCGGGCACAACCTGTTCGGCGTGCCGCGCTCCGGCGACGGCGAGCTGACGGGGCCGTTCACCAGGCCGCAGGACGCGCCGACCTTGGTGCGGATGATCTACCCCGTGCTGCTGCCGCCCGCGATCCGGCTGCTGGCGCGCGGCGCCTGGGCCTGGCTGGCCGGCGCCGGGCTGATCGTCGGCGCCGTCGCCATCATCGTGCTGATCGGCCAGCGCATGCCCGTCCTGCTCGCCGTGCTCGGCTTGGCGGCGGCGGCGATGCTGCTGCCGCGGCTGCGCGGGCCGGCGGCGGCGGCGGTCGTGGCGGGGGGCGTGCTGGTCGCGGCGTCAATCGTCGTCTCGCCGCCGACCTTCTACCGCCTGGTCACCAAGTTCTCCGAGCAGGTCGGCCATTTCGCCACCAGTCCCTACGGCCTGATCGCCGAACGCGCCGTCGTCATCGTCGAGCAGAACCCGTGGACCGGGCGCGGCTACGACGGCTACCAGACGGGGTGCCCGCAGCCGCGCTACTTCCAGCAGTGGCATTGGCCCGGCCAGCCCGCCGCCCCCGACCCGACGGCGGCGGAGCTGTGCCTGACCCATCCGCACAGCCTGTACCTGCAGGCGGCGACCGACGCCGGGCTGCCCGGGCTGGCGCTGTTCTGCTGGCTGGCGGCGGCCTGGCTCCGGCGGCTCGGGCGCGGGCTTTGGCACGACCCGGCGCCGTTGCGCGTCGGCCTGTTCGTGGCGCTGCTGATCCAGGAATGGCCGATCGCGTCCACCAGCCCGCTCATCTCGCTGCCGATCGGCGGCTGGTTCTTCCTGCTGCTGGGCTTTGGCCTGGCGGAGGCGCGAGCCTATATGGACGCAGCAACCCCGCGGAGCCCCGCATGTCCGATACCCTAGTTCCCGTCACCGTGCTCACCGGCTACCTCGGCGCCGGCAAGACCACGCTGCTGAACCGCATCCTGACCGAGAACCACGGCCGCAAGTACGCCGTGGTGATCAACGAGTTCGGGGAGCTGGGCGTGGACAACGACCTCGTCGTCGACACCGACGAGGAGGTGTTCGAGATGAACAACGGCTGCATCTGCTGCACCGTGCGCGGCGACCTCATCCGCATCGTCAGCGGCCTGATGAAGCGGCGCACCAGGTTCGACGGCATCATCATCGAGACCACGGGGCTGGCCAACCCGGCGCCCGTCGCGCAGACCTTCTTCGTCGACGACGGCGTGCGCGCCCGCACCCGGCTCGACGCCATCATCACCGTGGTCGACGCCAAGAACCTGCCCGCGCGCCTGGCCGACAGCGAGGAGGCGGCGGCGCAGATCGCCTTCGCCGACGTGATCGTGCTGAACAAGACCGACCTGGTGAGCGAGGCGGAGCTGGCGGCGGTGGAGGCCCAGATCCGCGCCATCAACGGCTTCGCCCGCATCCACCGCACCCAGCGCTCCGCCGTGGACATCGCGTCCGTGCTGGACCAGGGCGCGTTCGACCTCGACCGCATCCTGGCGGTGCAGCCCGACTTCCTCACCGACAACGAACACGAGCACAACGACGACATCGCCAGCATGAGCTTCGAGCTGGCCAAGCCGATCGATCCGGAGAAGTTCAATGCCTGGATCGGCGCGCTGCTGCAGGAGAAGGGGCAGGACCTGCTGCGCACCAAGGGCATCCTCGGCTACGCCGGCGAGGACCGCCGCTTCGCGTTCCAGGCCGTGCACATGATCGCCGACGGCGACTTCATCGGCCCGTGGCCGGCGGGAAGCGAGCGCAAGTCCCGCCTGGTGTTCATCGGCCGTAACCTCAACCGCCCGCAACTGCGCCGCGGCTTCGAATCGTGTGCCGCATGATGCCTTATCTTCTCCTCCTCCCCTTGCGGGAGGAGGCCGGGAGGAGGGGTGGCCGCGCACGACACCTCACCGCTGGCCACCCCTCCCCCAAGGGGAGGGGAGAAGCATCAGCAAGATGAGCGCCGACTCCCTTCTCGACAGCCGCGGCGACGCGCGGGAGCTGGACGCGTTCGTGGTGTCCGCCGCCTGGTCTGGCCGCACCGTCGCCTTCGCCCTCGGCGACGGCACCCTGCGCATCGGCGACTGGCAACCCGTCGAGGCGCATGACGGCGCCATCCTCGCCCTGGCCGCCACGCCCGACGGCTTCGCCACCGGCGGCGACGACGGGGTGTTCCAACGCATCGGCCGCGACGGCGCGCTTAGCCCGGTCGAAAAGTTCGGCTCCAAATGGGTGGAGCAGGTGGCGGCGCATGGCGCGCTGCTCGCCTGCGCCGTCGGCAAGGCCGCGCATGTGTTCGAGAATGGCGTCAAGCTGAAGACGCTCGAGCATCCCTCCACCGTCACCGGGCTGGCGTTCGACGGCAAAGGCAAACGCATCGCGGCGTCGCACTACAACGGCGCTTCCGTCTGGTTCGTCGCCGCCAAGGTCGACAGCCCGCGCCGGCTGGAGTGGAAGGGCAGCCACATCGGCATCGCCATCCACCCGGCAGGCGACGCCGTCGTCACCGCGATGCAGGAGAACAGCCTGCACGGCTGGCGCCTCGCCGACGGCCAGCACATGCGCATGTCCGGCTACCCGGCGAAATCCGAGTCGGTCGAGTTCACCCGCACCGGCAAATGGCTGGCCAGCAGCGGCGCCGACACCGTGGTGCTGTGGCCGTTCTTCGGCGGCGGCCCGATGGGCAAGGCGCCGATGGAGCTGGCCGGCGGCGACAGCGCCGTGTGCACCCGCATCGCCTGCCACCCGCAGCAGGACATGGTGGCGGCCGGGTTCACCGACGGCTCCCTGGTGCTCGCCGACATCGCCAGCGCGCGGGTGCTGCCGGTGGCGGCGCCGGGCCACGGCAGCGTCTCGGCCTTGGCCTGGAGCCCGGACGGCAGCCGCCTTGCCATCGGCACGGAGACGGGGTTCGCTGCCGTCGTCGACCTCAGTCAGAAATAGGGACAATCCATGGACATGATCACGACGCGCGGCCTGCGCATGCCGCAGCTCGGCCTGGGCACCTACCGGATGAAGGGCGACGAGTGCCGGGAGGCGGTGGAGCGTGCGCTGAGCCTAGGCTACCGCCACATCGACACGGCGGAGATGTATGACAACGAGGCCGAGGTCGGCGCCGCCATCGCCGGGGCGCGGCTGCCGCGCGACGATATCCACGTCACCACCAAGGTGTGGTGGGAGCACCTGGCGCCCGACGCCATGCGCGCGTCGCTGGAGGGCAGCCTGACCAAGCTGAAGACCGACCATGTCGACCTGTTCCTGATCCATTGGCCGTCCGCGACGATGGACCTGCCGGGGGCGCTCGCGATGATGGTGAAGTTGCAGGAGGAGGGCATGACCCGCGCGATCGGCGTCGCCAACTTCAACGTCGCGCTGCTGAAGCGGGCGATCGAGGAGATCGGCGCCCCGATCGCCGTCAACCAGATCGAGTACCACGTGCTGCTGGGGCAGAAGGCGGTGCTGGACTACGCGCGCGCGCATGACGTGGCGATCACTGCCTATTGCCCGGTGGCGCAGGGCAAGCTCGCCGGCAACGAGGAGCTGAGCGTGATCGCCCGCAAGCACGGCGCGTCGCCGATCCAGGTCGCGCTGAAGTGGCTGCTGGACCAGCCCGGCGTGTCGGCGATCCCGAAGGCGGCGCGGCGGGAGAGCCAGGTGGCGAACCTGGAGTCGATGAAGCTGGAGCTGGACGACGCTGACCGCGCAGCGATCGCGATGCTGCCGAAGACGACCCGGCTGGTGAACCCAGGCTTCGCGCCGGCCTGGGACAAGGCTGCTTAACCGTCCCTCTTCCGTCATTGCGAGCCGCCGCTTGGCGGCGTGGCGATCCAGGGCCGCGCGATGAAAGCTTGCCGTGTGGCTCCTGGATTGCCACGCCGAAGCCGGATCGCAATGACGAACGTTTTAAAATTAAATCCGGATTGCTGACCAGAACAGCGCCGGCCGTCCGGCCAGTTCGGCCTTGCGTTCGTAGCGGGTGGCGGGCCAACCATGCGGCCGCACCGTGGCTGGGGGCGCCACCGTGAACAACGACTGCGCCGCCAGCACATCCCTGGTCCAGGCCTGGTACGTCGGGTCATCGCTGGCGATGCGCCATTCGCCGCCGGGCCGCAGCACGCGGGCGACCAACGCCAGGTTGTCCGGATGCACGAAGCGGCGCTTGGCGTGGCGCGACTTCGGCCATGGGTCAGGGAACAGCAGGAACACGCGGTCGAGGCAGCCATCGGGAAGCTGCCGCAGCAGCAGCCTGGCATCGTCGTCCCACACCAGCAGGTTGGCCGGTATTGGCGGCGCCGGGTCATCCTCGTCGGGCGCCAGGGCCGAGAGCAGCGAGCAGATGCCGTTCTCGTAGACCTCGCAGGCGATCAGTCCCGTGCCGGGGTTATCCAGGGCCTGCGCCCGCGCATGCTCGCCGCCGCCGAAGCCGATCTCCAGCCAAAGCCGCGCCGGCAGGATCGGGAAGGCAGCAAGCGGCTGATCAGCCTTCGCGGGGTCGAACGCCAGGCGGGGCAGAACGTGATCAAGCAGCCATTGCTGGCGGGGCCGCAGCTTGCTGCCGCGGGTGCGGCCATAGAGCCGCTCGGCCGCCGGACGAACGGCCAGCGGCAGCTCCGTTAGCGTCCGAACGCCGATTTCAGCGCCGGGACCAAGTCGGCCTTCTCCCACGTGAAGGTGCCGAGGTCCTCGTCCGGCGTGCGGCCGAAATGCCCGTAGGCGGAGGTCACGGCATAGATCGGCCGGTTGAGGTGCAGGTGCTCGCGGATGCCGCGCGGCGTCAGGTTGACCAGCTCCCGCAGCGTCCGTTCGAGCTTCACCTCGTCAACGTCGCGCCCGGTGCCGTGCAGGTCGACGTACACCGACAACGGGTGCGACACGCCGATCGCGTAGCTGATCTGGATCGTGCAACGCTCCGCCAGGCCCGACGCCACCACGTTCTTGGCGAGGTAGCGGCACACGTACGCGGCGGAGCGGTCTACCTTGGTCGGATCCTTGCCGCTGAACGCGCCGCCACCGTGGGGCGCCGCGCCGCCATAGGTGTCGACGATGATCTTGCGCCCGGTGAGGCCGCAATCGCCGTCCGGGCCGCCGATGACGAAGGTGCCGGTCGGGTTGATGTAGACCTCCCGCTCCGGCGGCATCCAGCCCTGCGGCAGGCTGCTCTCGATCAGTGGCATCAGCATGCGCTTGATCGCCGCCTGGTCCAGCCCGGCGTCATGCTGGGTCGACACCACGACGCTGGTGGCGCCGACCGGCTTGCCGTCGACGTAGCGCAGCGTGACCTGGCTTTTCGCGTCCGGCTGCAGCCCGGCCACCGCGATGTCCCGGTTGCGGCGCAGCCCGGCGATCCGCCGCAGGACCAGGTGCGCGTAGAAGATCGGCGCCGGCATCAGCGCGTCGGTCTCCGTGCAGGCATAGCCGAACATGATGCCCTGATCGCCGGCGCCCTCGTCCTTGTTGCCGGCGCTGTCGACGCCGACGGCGATGTCGGCGCTCTGCGCATGCAGGTGGACGTCGATCTTGGCATGCTTCCAGGAAAAGCCGGCCTGGTCGTAGCCGATGTCGTGGATCGCCAGCCGGGTCAGGTGGGCGAGGTACTCCGGCGTGATGGAATCCGGCCCGCGCACCTCGCCGGCCAGCACGACGCGGTTGGTGGTGACCATGGTCTCGCAGGCGACGCGGGCGTACGGGTCGGCGGCCAGGTAGGCGTCCAGCACGGTGTCGCTGATCCGGTCCGCCACCTTGTCCGGGTGGCCTTCGGACACCGATTCGGAGGTGAAGAGGTATTCGCCTTTGTCGCGCATGGAACGGGTTACTCGCGGTGGGATCGGCGGCTGGCCGGCGCCCGCCGGATGCGGAGCGCCGCCCTCTTGGCCGAAAGCCCCAGCCTGGTCAAGGCGACGTCAGGCTGGACTCAGTAACCGTACTCAGGCTCCGGCGGCCGCTGGTAGTAGGCGGGCGGACCCCGATAATACCCAGGCGGAGGCGCCTGGTAATATCCAGGCGGGGGGCCTTGATAGTACCCCGGCGGCGGCGGATAGGCACCCGGCGGCGCACCCTGCGGCGTGGTGGCGGCGCCGGTGCCGGCACCCAGCGCGCCGCCGGCCAGCGCCCCGATCACGGCGCCGCGGCC
>CAXSFF010000188.1:0-6339 GCA_964236035.1 uncultured Acetobacteraceae bacterium | reverse complement strand
CAGATGGTGCCGTCCTTGATCATGCGAGACGGGGGCCTGTCAATGCCGGATTGAGGCTCGGAACAGCTTACAGGGGGAAAAATGATCGTTCGTGCATGTCTTGATCGGTTTGCCGCAGGGCTGGGGTTCCGCACGTGTCAACGCATCGCTGTAGCATTCAGCCTTGTTCAGGGTGGATAGAATGCCGCATCCGACCCGCCGTTCTGTGCTGGGGCTGAGCCTTCTGGTCACTCAAGAACCAGTCGCGCGTCAATCGGCGCCGCAGCTCTCGGGTGCGGTCGCAAGCACCAGAAAGGTTGCTGCGGGTCATCCGGAGCCGTGGGGGGGCGTAGCCTTCTCAGCTCAATGCGGTGTGAACGTCGTGGTTCTAGGTTTTGAGGTTTACCAGCCAGTTTCCGTGCAATCATGGGAAAGCCAAGTTTTTGGGGCTCGCCTTGCCTGGTTAAAAGCGGCAGGGTTCGACCATATCCGGATCGCCTTTGATCCGACTCCTGCCCTGGCGGCCACTACGCCCATGGCGCTTGCGGCGATTGTGGCCGTAGCCAAACATGCCGTCGATGCCACGCTGCAATCCGGCTTGAAGGCTGTCCTGGACCTGCATGTTTCCACAGCGGGCCCGTGGAGTACGCAGGCGATCGAGGCCGCCTATCCGAGTGGGCAGAAATGGCAACGCTACCTGCAGGTAGCCGGTGAATTCGCCCAACTTTGCGAGCTCTACCTGACGGAGGAACTCGCCTTTGAAATCTATAATGAAAACTCCAACAACGAGTCGTATGGCAACACTGCCTGGGCTGAGCGAGTACGAGCTCTTTGGGCCGCGATCCGCGCCATCAACGTCAAAACCACTCTCTTAGTGGGTGGGTCTTTCTATTCGGGCATCGAAGGTCTCTGGGACTTGAAGGCCAGCAGCTTCGACAGCAACACTGGTTTTGTGGTGCATAACTACCATCCAACGATTTTCACCCATCAGAACGCCGCGGAGTACACCCGCTATGTCGCGCGGCTGCATTATCCACCTGTCCCCAGCGATAAGACGGCAGCGCTCAGGGATATGGCCGAGCGGGTGGATGCAAGCGACCTGCCGGATGCCGATAAGGAGCGGATCAAGCGCGATCGGACGCGCCGGTTGAAAGTCTACTTCGACACGCCGCAGAATCATGAATACATCACGGCCAAAATCCAGGAGGTCGCACGTTGGCAAGTTCGCAACGGCGTGGCTGGCAGCCGCATTTTCGTCACCGAGTTCGGCAGCCATAACGACCATGATTTTCCTGGCGCTGCGCTGATCGCGCGCATGGCTTGGGCTCAGGATGTTGACATTGGGCATGAAGCTGCTGGGTTCTGCCGTACGGTTTGGAACTATAATTCACCCGATTACTGGGACATCACTCAGGAGGATAAATCCTGGCGGATCAGGGACGGTTTCCTGATTGCATTAGCTCGGCTATCTTCCAACGTTTATGAGCCTGAGGCTGACGAGTTGTTTAAGAAAATGTCCGTTCAGCCTTCAATGACGGACAAAGCTGTAGTTAGTGAAACCATTCGCCAGCTGAAGTACAACTGTCTCTGGACGAAACTTGACGCACTTTACGTCTTTGCTGGCGGCAATGCCGTGGATGCTCCAATAGACTGGAAACAGGGGGGCAGGGCAGACCTTGATCCAGATCAGTTGGCATTCGTGCCCAAACAGGGCCTCGTCAATCGTTTGGACAAGCCTGCTGCCTTCCAGGTTCCTTTGAGTGATAGCGAAGGAACTTCGTTTAAAGAGGATGACAACCACGTCGGCCTTTTTGTGATTGGCAAGACCGACAATCGCAGCATCATCGTCGATTGCGGTGCAGGTTCAAGCTTGCTGCGGTTGGATATGGCAGGCATCTCTACAAGGGATGCGGTTAACCAGGCTTATGCAATCCAGGGCGCATCAGAGACCCATGTAATGGTGAGCCGAACTCAAAACGACTCTGCGACCATATATGCTGATGGTAGCATTATAGCTATCGAGCATTCAGGAAGTACAATTGCTACCCGTCGGACTGTTAAACTTAGTTTCAACGCACCCAACCGGGCATCATGTGCGATTTTACATTTTGGTGGTGGGTTCACCGCTGATGATGCCAAGATTTTTTTCACGATTGCACGATTTTATATAAACGGCACCAGAAGGATGCCGAAAGCTACTTGAGAGCTTGTTTGATCACGTGGCGATGTACTCGCATGTTAGTAAGCCTACAGGTGGCGATGCTTGGCATTCTCGGCAGCCGTCGGGCTTTGCTTCAGGTTTTTAGGTCAAGCGGTGCCAGCGAGGCAAGTCGATCGAGGCGATCTGCCGGGAGCTACAGGTATCGCGCAAGGTCGTGGGCGAGGTGCGGCGGTCGGAGGGGACGGAGTTCCGCTACCGGCGCAAGCGGCAGCAGATGCCGCGGCTTTGGGCCTGGCGGGAGGAGCTGAATCGGCTTCTTGCGGCCAACGAGGCGAAGTCCGGCCGGGAGCGGTTGCGGGGCCTGAGCCACGAGGGCGGCTGCGACGCGGTGCGGCGGCAGGCCCAGGGCTGGCGGCGCGGTTAGGCGTCGGCATTGGTCTTCGAGGTCGTGCTGACCGGTGGGCCGCGAGCGGGCGTGCAACCGGCGGCTCCCGCAGATATGCAGCCATCACCTGGTCGACCCCGTCGCCTGCACGCCGGCGTCGGGGTGGGAGAGAGGTCAAGTCGAGAACCAGGCCGGAGTGGTGCGCGAGCGGTCCTTCGCGCCGCGCATCCGGGTCAGGAGCCGCGACGAACCGAGCGCCTGGCTGCTGGACCGGTGCGTCGCCCACGCGCGTGCGCACCGGCATCCCGACGTCGCGGTGCTGGCGCGCAAGCCCGGTGCGCTGCGCAATGGTGCCCCGTTCAAGGACTGGCTGCTGCCGTAGGGCCTGGAGCGCATCCGCCGCAAGCGGGCGGGCGGGGCCGGCCGACGGCGACCGGCAGATGGCGGCGATCCTGGCGGCGGCCGATTGCGCCGCTGCGACACCCTGAGGAGAGCCAACTGACGGAACGATCCGAAACCCTGGCCACCATCGCCGCAAGCGATCCCTCGCAGAGATATTAGCGAAGCCGACAGAGGCGGAGCTGAAGCTCCATGGCATAAGGGTTGCCTGCGACGAGATCATCGGCGCGGCGGCCAAGCGCCAGCACGCGCCCCGGCGCATCGTCGCAGACCTGCTGGCGGCGCAGGCCAGCGAGAAGCAGGCGCGGTCCATCCGCTACCAGATCAGCCCGGATCGCCGACCATCCCTGCCGCCTGAGCTTCGTGGTGCTGGACGAACTCGGCCACCTGCTGTTTGCTCAGCCTGTTTGCCCAGCCTGGCGGCCAGCCGCTGTTCCACTTGGTCAGCACGAAGGTCTGGCCGCCTTCGCCATAGGGATGGACCGCTTCGGGGCCGCGGTGGATACGGACCCCGCGACTGCCTCGGCAGGGCGTGAGGCGTTCAAAGCAATCCGTGCTGCCGACCGAGGATGAAGGGCGGCGTGCTGCCGCTTGTGGCGAACGGCACGTCGCGCTTCGGGCATTCGCCGGCAGCGCTGCGATGGCGTCCATCGCACCCGGCCTGGATGGCTGTGGCTTGGCAGCAACGGGTTTTGACGATTTCGCCGTGACTGTGAAGCTCCAAGACCTGAATAAGCCAGTGGTGCGAATCCAACGCTTGGTGCCCACGCCCGACAGCGGCGATGATCTCGTCGGTATCCTTGGTCCAGCGGAAGGGGTTCAGGGTCTGATTGGCCTCTTTGACGAAGCGGTTGATGGCGGCCCGACTGCGACGATGGAGCGGAACACGCCTCGCTTCAGCCTGCGGGCCAGCTTGGCGAAGAAGCCTTCGACGGCGTTGATCCAGGAGGCCTACGTCGGCGTGACATGGAAGGTGAAGCGCTCATGCCGCCCGAGCCATCCGATGACCTTGGGATGCTTGCAGGTCGCGTGGTCGTCGAGCACGACGTGGACCTGCTTGTTGGCCGGGACCTGGTTCTTGATGGCGTTGAGGAAGCGGATGAGCTCCTGGTGGGTGTGGCGCTGCATGCACCAGCCGATGACGTTGCCTTCAAGCACCTTGAGGGCGGCGAACAAGGTGGTCGTGCCCGTCCCTCTTGCAGTCGTGTGTCATGGTGCCGCAGCACCCCTGCTTCAGCGGCAAGCGGGAATTCCTATCTATCAGGCCTGTCATTGCGAGGAGCGCTCGCGACGCGGCAATCCAGGGCTACACGGCGCAAACCGCCGTGTTGCCCTGGATTGCCTTGCTGAAGCCGGCGCGCAATGACCGCGGGTATCGATGGCGCCACTGAACTTCACAAGGACCACTGCATTGGCTTCCACCAAGATCCGCCGCCGCCGCCGCACCAAGATCATCGCCACCCTCGGCCCGGCGAGCTCCTCCGCCGTCATGCTGGAGCGGCTGTTCCGCGGCGGCGCCGACGTGTTCCGGCTGAACTTCAGCCACGGCAGCCATGACCGCCACGCGGCCAACATCGCCCGCATCCGCGCGCTGGAGGTGGAGACGGGGCGGCCGATCGGCATCCTCGCCGACGTGCAGGGACCGAAGCTGCGGGTCGGCGCGTTCCAGGCCGGGCGGGTCACGCTGCAGGCGGGGCAGCCGTTCCGCCTCGACCTGTCGGCGGTGCCAGGCGACATCCGCCGGGTGCAGCTGCCGCATCCGGAGATCATGGCGGCGGCGGGGATCGGCACCACCCTGCTGCTGGACGACGGCAAGCTGCGGCTGCGGGTCAGCCGCAAGCGCCCTGATCACCTGGAATGCGAGGTCGTGCACGGCGGCACGCTGTCGGACCGCAAGGGCGTCAACGTGCCGGACGTGGTGCTGCCGATCCCGGCGCTGACCAGGAAGGACCACGAGGACCTGCGCTTCGCGCTCGACCACGGCGTCGACTACGTCGGCCTGTCGTTCGTGCAGCGGGCGGAGGACGTGATGGAGGCGCGGGCGATCGCCGACGGCCGCGCCTGGATCATGACCAAGCTCGAGAAGCCGCAGGCGCTTGACAACCTGGACGCCATCCTGGCGCTGTCGGACGCCGTCATGGTGGCGCGCGGCGACCTCGGCGTGGAGCTGCCGCCGGAGGAGGTGCCGCTGGCGCAGAAGCGCATCGTGCGCGCGGCGCGCGAGCGCGGCATCCCCGTGGTGGTGGCGACGCAGATGCTGGAGAGCATGATCAACGCCCCTGCCCCCACCCGCGCCGAGGCCAGCGACGTGGCGACGGCGGTGTTCGACGGCGCCGACGCCGTGATGCTGAGCGCCGAGACGGCCGCCGGGCAGTACCCGTACGAGGCGGTCAACATGATGGACCGCATCGTCGAGCGGGTGGAGCGCGACTCCGGTTGGCGCGCCACCATGGACGCCAGCCGCCCGGCACTGGAGCGCACCGTGGCGGACGCCATCGCCGACGCCGCGCGGCAGGTGTCGCAGACCATCGGCGCGCGGGCGATCGCCGCCTACACCCTGTCCGGCGGCACGGCGCTGCGGGTGGCGCGCACGCGGCCGGAATGCCCGGTGCTCGGCCTGACCACGGTGCAGGCGACGGCGCGGCGGCTGGCGGTGGTGTGGGGCGTGCATGCCGTGGTGGTGCCCGAGGTGCACACCATGACGGAGACGGTGGGCCGCGCCACCCGCACCGCGCGCAACGAGGGCTTCGCCGTCCACGGCGACAGCGTCGTAGTGGCGGCGGGGGTGCCGTTCGGCCAGGCCGGCACCACCAACGCGCTGCGGGTGGCCCCCGTGAAGTAACGGTCTATGAAGTAGCGGCCTGGACGGCTCGCCTGCCCCGGTCCAGAATTGATGCATCGCGCAACAGGTCCTGGAGCAAAGCATGGCGGTCATCCCTGTCGAGGCCTTCGACTGCGTCGTGTTCGGCGCCACCGGCGATCTGACGTTGCGCAAGCTGCTGCCCGCGCTGTACTACCGCTACCGCGACGGCCAGATCATCGACGGCGCCCGCATCATCGGTGCCGCCCGCTCCGACTTCGACGACGACAGCTACCGCGCCCGCGCCGCCGACGCGCTGCGCGACCACGTCGCCAAGGCCGACCAGGACCCGGCGACGATCGAGCGCTTCCTCGCCCTGGTGCATTACGCCCGCGGCAACGCCGCGGAACCCGGCGGCCTCGATGCGTTGGGCGGCCTGCTGCACGAGGCGGACGACCGCATCCGGGTGTTCTACCTGGCCACCTCGCCCGACCTGTACGGCCCGATCTGCGCCAACCCGGCGGTGGCGGACCTGGTGACGGAGAAGTCCCGCGCGGTGCTGGAGAAGCCGATCGGCCCCGACCTCGCCTCCGCCCGCAAGATCAACGACGACGT
>CAXSFF010000187.1:0-6344 GCA_964236035.1 uncultured Acetobacteraceae bacterium | reverse complement strand
AGCGCGCCAGCGAGGCGGTGGCCGAGCTGCAGGAAGCCGAGGCGGCGCATCGCCGGGCGCATGCGGCATTGCAGGCCGAAACCAGCCGCGAGACCCAGGCCAGCCAGACCGCCCGCGCCGCTGATCAGGCCGCGTACGCCGCGCGCGAGCGGCTGGTGCGCGCCGAAGCCGCCGCCGCGCAGGCGGAGCACGCCTGGGGCACGGTCGCCGAACGCATCGTCGAGCGGCTGGGTGGCTCGGCCGCCCTGCCCAACCCCCCTGACTTGGGACCCGACTTGGCTCCAGGCGGGGAGGAGCGCGCCCGCCGCCGGCTGGAGCGGCTGCAACGCGAACGCGACGAGATCGGCCCCGTCAACATGCGCGCGGAGCTGGAGGCGGCGGCGGTGCAGGCGCAGGTCACGGCGATCGCCGCCGAGCGCGAGGAACTGGGCACGGCGATCGCCAAGCTGCGCGGGTCGATCGGCCACCTGAACCGCGAGGGGCGCGAGCGGCTGGCCGCCGTGTTCGCCGAGGTGGACAGGCACTTCCAATCGCTGTTCGCCCGCATGTTCGGCGGCGGCCGGGCGCACCTGGCGATGGTGGGGTCGGACGATCCGTTGCAGGCTGGGCTGGAGATCTACGCGCAGCCGCCGGGCAAGAAGCTGGCGACGCTGTCGCTGCTGTCGGGCGGCGAGCAGGCGTTGACCGCGCTGTCGCTGATCTTCGCCGTGTTCCGCTGCAACCCGGCCCCCGTCTGCGTGCTGGACGAGGTCGACGCCCCGCTCGACGACGCCAACGTGGAGCGGTTCTGCACCCTGCTGGCGGAGATGGTGAAGGAGACGGGCACTCGCTTCCTGGTGGTGACGCACCATCACCTGACGATGGCGCGGATGGACCGTCTGTACGGCGTGACGATGCAGGAGCGCGGGGTGTCGCGGCTGCTGTCGGTGGACTTGCAGCGGGCGGCGGCGCTAGTGGAGGAGCGGGCTGCGGCGGAGTGAGGGCCTGCACATGCCAGATCCAATTATGCTGCAGCGCAGCGATTTGGCGGTTGACTGAGAGACACGCCCTTCAATAGACTACGAATTAGTTCTTAAACGGGCACCAAGATACCTAGCTTGGCCTTGCTGGCCGGCACCGTTCTGTATGGCCGGTCGAGATCGGCAGTGCGGGTGGCATCGCCTTGCAGCCTCGACCTGCTTGCCGACAAGCGTGACAGCCTTTGTCGAGTTGGACCTGGTTTTTAAGTCTGGCCAACGGCAATCAGGCAATTGCCCAGTTCATGGCGGCATGGACGCCCGATGCTTCCTTACAACCTACTGGTGCTTGGTGAATGATGCTGTAAGATATTCAGGAGCGGAAGCCATTGAACCCTGATCCAAGGTATCAGAATGCAAATTAAACCTGGAATACCAAGCCTGACGGGGATCAGGGGTGTTGCGGCGATCCTGGTCGTTCTTCACCATATACAGGGTGAAGCTCCCAGCTTCGGCTTTCCAGCGTGGAAGGGCAACTACTTGCTAAGGGACGGCTTCAGAGGCGTTGACCTCTTCTTCATGCTGTCCGGTTTCGTTCTCATGTATGTTCATACAAATGACTTCAAAGCCATCACCTTGGATGGCCTGAGACGCTTCTACATTCTGAGATTCTTCCGGGTATATCCGCTGAATGCGTTTGTGCTTCTTCTGATCCTGCTTCCCGTCGTCTTTCTGCCTGGCTTCCTCGCCTGGTCACGAATGTATGATCCTACTGCATTTTCACCGGCGGGGTTCGTGCAGACTTTGCTGCTGGCCAACCGCTGGTTCATGCGCGATCTCGGCGCCTGGAACGAGCGAACCTGGTCGTTGAGCCTGGAAATCCTTGGATACGCCGCGTTTCCTTTGCTGGCCTGGTGGATATGCAGGGAGTCATCACGCATCCGTTGCGCGATCTACGCCATAGCTCTGATAGCAGCGCTTGTGGTCGTGCAAGTCGCCATGGGCGTTGCCAACGAAAACGCCATCGGACGATCCGGGTTGTTTCGCGTGTTCACCTGCCTGCCGGCTGGCATGGCGATATGCCGCATCCTCGATTTGTCGTCGCCTGAAGAGCGTTGGGCGCCACGTTTGGCAACGTGGTCGACCATCCTGCTGATGGCCTGCCTGGCAACCCCGTACACGCGGGTGTTGGCTCCCTTCTGCTTTGGAGGCATCATTCTAGGCGTGGCGTTCCGGCGTGGTGCGGTGAACCGCTTCCTGGCCTCGCGCCCGATCCTTTTCCTCGGCACGGTTTCATTTCCTTTATACCTTGTCCATTACATCGTGCTTTCCATTGTGTTCTGGCTGCATGGCACGGGACAGCTTGTAACGACCCCAGGCGTCTTGGTGGCTATCCTCATCGGCTATCTGGTTGCTTGTCTTGGATTGTCTTACGCACTTCATATTTGGATCGAGCTTCCCAGCCGCCTGTTGTGTCGTCGGCTGCTGGGTCGCCGTCCAACGGCGCCTGCCATTGCGACCAGTGTATGAGCTTGTCGCGATAAGCATCCCTGCCAGGACGAATCGGGTGCGGCACGCCGTTCGACCAAAGCTCGGTTAGGGCTGGCAAAGAACCACGAGGTTCAGCCCTGACCCTTCAGGCGGCGGCTTGATCAGGGTCTCATCGCCCGCTGCTTCCACAGCTCCCAGGGACGCTCCACCAGCCCCTCGTCCGTGACCGCCGCCGCGCGGGCCTCCTCGTCCGAGAGGTAGGTCGGCTGCCCCAGCCGCAACGCCTCCGCCTGTTCGCGCGCGTTCACCTCCGTGTAGACGGCGCGGTAGACCACCTGGTGCACGCCCTTGCTGACAGCGACCGAGCCGTGCCCGCGCATCAACGCCACGTCGTGCGTCCCCAGCGTCGCCGCCAGGGCGCGGCCGAGGGCGGAGTTGCGGATCAGCATGTCGGTGGCCGGCCCGGCGGTGTCGCGGATTTCGAACACGGGCGCGCCGCTGCCCAGGAACGCGGCGAGGTGGTTCATGGGCCGCAACGGCACGGCGACGTCGGCGAACGGGATCACCGCCGGCGAGTGGCTGTGCACGATCGCCGTCACGTCGGGCCGGGCGCGGTAGATCTCGCCGTGGATGAACCGCTCCAGGTAGGACACGCGCCCGCGCGGGTCGACGGCGACGCTGTCGAGGTCGTATTCCATGATGTCCGCCGCCGTGACCAGCGCCGGGGCCATGGACCGGGCCAGCAGGTAGCGGGCCGGGTCGCGGTCATGCCGCGCGCTGATGTGGCCGAAGCCGTCCACCACGCCCTGGTCGAACAGGATGCGGTTGGCGGTGACGATGTCGTCGATCAGCTTCGGATCGGCCGGCCCGGCGCTGGTCACGGGGGCCTGGGCCATCGCCGGCACCGCGGCCGCCACCATCGCCGTGGCAAGCAGCATGCGCCGGCCCAGGCCGCGCGGGTGGCAGGAGCAGGTCATGGCGTTTCCTTGGTGGATTGGCGAAAACCTATCGCTCGGTGGCCAAGGCAGCAAGGCCGCAGGGATGCTTGTCGCTGCAGTTGCGCCGGCGCCGGGCCAACGTGCTGCGCGAGCTGCCGCCGAAGACGGTGTTCGAGCTGGCTCCGGACCTTCTGCCCATCCAGCGCGCCGCCTACGACGTCGCCCACCGCGAGGGACTGGTCTGGCTGCGCTCGCTCGGGGCGCAGCTGCGGGTGACGCACGTGCTGGAATTGATCCTGCGGCTGAAACAGATTTGCAGCGCCTGCCCCCGCACCGGCGCCTCGGCCAAGCTCGACGACCTGCGGCGGCGGCTGGGCGAGGTGGCCTCGGCGGGCGAGAAGGCGCTGGTGTTCACCCAGTTCGTCGCCGCGCCGTTCGGCGCCGAAACCATCGCCGAGGCCTTGAAGCCGCTTGGGCCCTTGCTGCTGACCGGCCGCATGTCGGCCGCCGCACGCAATGACGCCGTGGCCCTGTTCGCCGCCGACCCCACGCGGCGCGTGCTGGTGGCCTCGTTGCGCGCCGGCGGCGTGGGCCTGAACCTGACGGCGGCGTCCACGGTGTTCCACTTCGACCGCTGGTGGAACCCCGCCGTGGAGGCGCACGCCGAGGACCGGCGCACCGCGTTGGGCAGACCCGCTCCGTTCAGGTGTTTTCCTACCTCGCCCCCGACACCATCGAGCAACGGATCGGCGAAATCCTCGAAGAGAAGCGCGCACTGTTCGACGACATCATCGAAAACGTCGCCATCGCGAGCCTGCGCCGGCTGGGTCTGCCGACGCTGCTGCGGTGTGTCGAACTGTGATGCCGGCGGCGGCCGTTGGACTGCGCCGGGCCATCATCTAGGCAGCCATCTCCGCCGGCGCGCGGCTGGCTATCGTCCGCAGCGTGGCCCCGATTGCGGCGTCGAGGGCTTCGGTGAGTGCCGGCCCATCGGCGCCATCGCCGTAGCAGCCATGCTCGAACCCGCGGGCGGCATCGGCAAGCCGCTCGAAGCCAAACATGCCGGCGCTTCCTGCCAGGGCATGCGCCGCCTCCGCCAAATCCGGCTGCGACGCGGCGGCGTCATGGAGTGCGGCGAGCAACGCCTCCCCGCGTGCCGCGATGGTTCGCAGGTAGGAAGCGATGGCTTCGGGGTCGAGGAAAGCGGCGGTGCGGTCGAACGCCGCTTCGTTCAACACGGGTTCGTTCAACACGGGGAGCCTGCCGCTTGTTGCGTGCTCCCCCGCATGCCCACCGGCTGCGGCGCGCAGGACGGTGGCGAGCAATGCCGCCGGGGCGAACGGCTTGGCCAGGTGGTCGTTCATGCCCGCGTCGCGGCACTCCCCGACCTGTTCGGCAAAGGCCTGCGCGGTCACCGCCACGACCGGCACCCGGCCCCGCGCGCCGCCGAGGCCGCGTATGCGTCGCGTCGCTTCCAGCCCATCCATTCCCGGCATGCGGACGTCCATCAGCACCACGTCGAAATCTGCGGCGGACGCCGCTTCGACCGCCTCCTTGCCGCTGCCGACGCAAAGGGCCTCGTGCTCGCCGGCGCGGAGGAACGCGCTGGCGATATCGCGGTTCATGGCGACGTCGTCGACCACCATGACCCGCAACGGACGTGTTTCGCCCACTGCCTCTAGGGATACGACGTCGGGCGCCGCGGCCGGAAGCGGATGATCGACGGTCAGCGGCAGCTCCAGCCAGAACACGCTGCCGCCGCCGGGATTGTCCTCGTGACCCAGGCCGCCGCCCATCAGCGCCGCCAGGCGGGCTGAAAGCGCCAGGCCGAGGCCGGCGCCTTCGATGTCGCCGGTGGATCGGGCGTCCAGGCGCTCGAACTCCTGGAACAGGCGGGGACGCCGGCCGGCCGGGACGCCGCGGCCGGTGTCCGCCACCTCCACACGGAGATTCGACCCAGGGGCGGCCGACACCACGAGGCGCAGCTCCACCCGGCCGGCCGCGGTGAACTTGACCGCGTTGCCGAGCAGGTTCAGCAGCACCTGCCGCAGCCGCATCAGGTCGGCGGTGGCCCGCGCGGGCACGTTCGGCGCCACATGCAGCGTGATCGCCAGCGCCTTGGCCTGCGCCGCCGGCCGGACCAGGTCGAGGCACTCGGCGGCAACGCTGCGCAGGTCGATCTCGGTGGCCTGCAGCTCCAGCCGCCCCGCCTCGATCTGCGACAGGTCGAGCACGCCGTTGATCATCGTCAACAGATGGGTGCCGGCACCCAGCATGGCGTCCACCCGCGCCGCCTGCGCCTCGTCGAGGCGGCCCTCGGCACGCAGCAGCTGCGCGTAGCCCAGGATGCCGTGCAGCGGGGTGCGCAGCTCGTGGCTCATGCCGGCCAGGAAGCGCGACTTGGCCTGGCTTGCCTGGTCCGCCGCGTCGCGCGCCCGGGCCAAATGGCGGGCGACGCGCTCCAGGTCCGCATTGGACTTCTCGAGTTGGCGCTCCCGCACGGTGCGCTCGGCCTCGAGCTCGCAGCGCACGGTCACGTCGCGCGCGGTCACCACGGTGCTCTCCTGCGGAGTTCCCGGGTTGACCAGTTGGAAGACGGCTTCGACCCACACCCACCGCCCCGCCTTGTGACGGATGCGGTGCACGCTGGTGACCTGGGGGTTTGCGACCGATATCGCGTTCAGGTCCGCCGTCACGCGCTCGAGTTCGTCGGGGTGCAGGAAGAAGCTGATCGGCAGGCTGGCGAACTCATGCGGCTCGTAGCCGATCATGGTGCGCGAGGCTGGCGACACGTAGGCACGCGTGGCGTCGGACAGGGGCTTCAGCGCGATGAGGTCGCCGGAGTTCTCGGCCAGCAGCCGATAGCGTGCCTCGCTCTCGCAGACCCGCGCTTCGGCGGCGAGCCGACGCGACATCTGCCGGGTCAGGTGCAGGCCGAGCAGCGCCACGCCGGCGCTGA
>CAXSFF010000186.1:0-6410 GCA_964236035.1 uncultured Acetobacteraceae bacterium | reverse complement strand
GCACCAGGGCGGTGCCGATGAAGCCGGTCGCGCCCGTTACCAGGATGGCTGGGCCGTGGGGCGGTGCAGCTTCGATCACCGGCAGCGCGACCCGGGCCTCGCGGTAGAGCCGGGTCACGGCGATCCAATTGCGCACGCTCCAGGCGAACACCCCAGCCGCATAAAGGCTGAACAACAGGGACACCCAGCCGTGGCTCTCGAGCGGCAAACCGGACGGCGCGGCGGCCCAGGCCAGCATCTGCGGCGCCAGTGCGGCCACGAAAGCGCCGTAGCTGACGGCCAGGATGGTGTGCAGAACGCGCTCGAGCTTCGGCAGCCGGCGGGTCAGATCCTCCTCGATGAAATCGGCCAGCGTGATGACGATCTCGATGGCGAGCAGACCGGCGAGGACCCAGGCCCATAGGCCATTCCAGCGCACCCAGGCGAGTCCCAGGAACAGCACGGCGTAGATGGCCTCACGCGAAGCATGCAGCACCAATTCGTAGCGGGCCGAGATGCGCTGCGGCAGCTTCGCCTCCAACTCGTGGTGCCAGAAATTGTCGAAGGCGCCGATCAGCGCCTGTACTGAAAGGATTGCGAACACGGCGTTCATGGCAGGCTTTCCTGGCAGTCGGTGAACACGCCGGTCTGGCGGAACGTCGTTCCCCAGAGCGGGTGGACCATGGTGAGGGTGAAGCGGAAATGGCACTCGTCCACCGCCCGGTGCTCGACCCGGCAGCGGCCGGGCGTCAGCAGGGACGGGATGGGCAGACGCCACCGACCCAATGTGAGGACGTAGCGGCGGCTGGTGAAAACCAGCGCGTCCGCCTCGACCGACACGTCGAGCACCATGCCGAGCCCGCCTTGCGTGCGCTCGAGCACGGTGCCGCCGGGTCCGGCCGACTTGACGGAACGGATGCAGCGTGTGGCGCTGATGGAGCGCGACCATGCGATGCCGGACCCGGCATCGCGCACGTCCACCATGACGGGCTGGCTAACCGTGCGCGAGGCGGCGAGCGGCGCCCCGAACGCTCGCGACAAGAAGGCGAACGCCGCGCCGACGGCCGAGCAGTCGAAGGTAAGGCTGCCCTGGTAGGTCGCGGGTCCGTGCCCCGCTGCGAACCGCCGGCGCAAGCTGGGCGGCAGCCGCGCCCAGTCCGCTGGGTGTACCAGGGCAGCGAGGTCGAGCGGAGGCTTGCGGCGCCGGGGTTTTGCGGGGGCGGCGAGCGACTGCAATGTTACGCTGCTGTTCATGCCAGGTCTCCTGTGTGGTCTTGGCGGAACAGCTGTCGCAGCAACCATGCCAGGTAGCGCGCTGGCATAACGCTTTGTTTTGGTTCAGTTTGCCGTTTTCTCCACTGTATCCTTCGTATACAGTGAGGGTGCTCTGCCGTAACGTTCGTATACGCATGGCCATCCACGTTGCCCTGTCACTCGCGTTGTTCGGCAGCCTTGCGCCGGCCTTCGTGCTTGGCGCTGGGCGGACCGCGCGCCTGGCACCCGGCAACTCGTGCTGTTCCTGGCTGACGTGGCGGTTTGGATCGCGGGCAACGAGCTGCCGACTTGGTTGGGTCCCGGAGCCGAGCGCGCCGGGCCGAGCCTGCTGGCGACGGCCCCGGGTGGCGAAGGTGCTCGGTACCGTGCTGACCGAGGAGGCGTAGCGGCTGGAACGAGCGGTGACGCTGTCCCAGCAGGAACGCGAGCGGCAAGTGCAGGCCCGCCTGGCCGAGTTGGGGCCCTCGCCGCCACCGTCGCCCACGACGTTCGCAATCCGCTGAACATCATCGGCATGGCGGTCGCCACTGCCGACGCTGGAACCAGGGCCGAAGTGCGCGACCAGTTGCGCCGCATCAGTCGGCTGACCGACGACCTGCTGGACTACGCCAAACCCTGGTCGGTCGCTGTCGAGCCCATGGACCTATGCCGCCGCGGATGGGCGTCATCGCGGCTTGCGCTGGGCAGCGACCAGCGAGGCGGCTAACCTGCCCGCATGGGAGCGGTAGGTGAGGCAACATTGCCAGGGTTGGTGTTCGCCACATGGGGCCGGCGGGACGCGCGCGACTGGCAGGCCGGCGTTCTGTCGGTGCTGCTCGTCGTGCAACTCGCCTGGCTGGATTTCGGCGCCACGGCGGCGCAGGCGGCCGTCACCCTGACGGCGGCACTCGGCACACAGGCGTTGGCGTCCCGGCTGGCTGTCCGGCCGTTCGACTGGCGCAGCCCGCTGATCACCGGGCTGTCGCTGTGCCTCCTGCTGCGCTCGCACGAGCCGGCGATGTGGGCCGCCGCCGGGCTGGCGGGGGTCGGGTCCAAGTACCTCATCCGGGTGCGCGGCCGGCACGTGTTCAACCCGGCCTGCTTCGCCATCGTGCTCGCCGTGCTGACGGGGCAGGCCTGGGTGTCGCCTGGCCAGTGGGGCGCGCTCGCCTGGTCGGCGCTGCTGGTCGGCGGCGGCGCGGCCCTGGTGCTCGGCCGCGCCCGGCGGGCGGACACGGCCGCGGCCTTCCTCTGCAGCTATGCCGGGCTGCTGGCGCTGCGCTGCGCCCTGCTGGGCGATCCCTGGACCATCCCGCTGCACCAGCTGCAATCGGGCGCGCTGCTGATCTTCGGCTTGTTCATGATCACCGACCCGCGGACCACGCCGCTGCACCGGACCGGCCGGCTCGCCTTCGCCACCTGCGTCGCGGGGCTGGCCTATGGGCTGCAATTCCATTGGCAGATGCGCGAAGGGCTGTTCTACGCCCTGGCGCTCCTCGCCCCCGCGGTGCCGCTGATCGACCGCCTCGCCCCCGCCCTCGCCCTCGTCAAGGAGACACCGTCATGCGCCTCGCCCGCCTCGCCTGCCTCGCCTGCGCCGGGCTGGTCGGCGCCAGTTCCGCTGCCTGGGCCTTCTGCGGCTTCTACGTCGCCAGCACGGACGAGCCGCTGACCAACAAGGCCTCCCGCGTGGTGATGGTGCACGATGCCGGGCAGACGGTGGTGACGATGGCCAGCGACGTGCACGGCGACCCGCGGCAGTTCGCCCTGGTGATCCCCGTGCCGACCGTGGTGCAGCGCGACCAGGTGCGGGTGGTGAAGCCCGAGACGGTCGAGCAGGTCGCGAACTACAGCAAGCCGCGGCTGGTGGAGTATGCGGACGACAACCCGTGCGTCCCGCAAGCCCCGTTTCCCATGCAGGCGGTCCCGGCGCCGATGGCGGCCAAGGTCACGCGCGAGCGGGGGGCGGTGACGGTGGAGGCGTCGTTCTCCGTCGCGGAGTACGACATCAAGGTGCTGACGGCGCTGGAGGGCGGCGCGCTGGTCAGCTACCTCAACGCGAACGGCTACCGGATGCCGTCGGGCGCGGCGCCCGTGGTGGGCAGCTACCTCAGGCAAGGCATGCACTTCTTCGTCGCCAAGGTGAACCTGGACCGCGTGCGGGACAACCCGAGCGGCTTCCTTCGGCCGATCCGGGTCACCTACAAGACGCCAAAATTCGCCCTGCCGATCCGGCTCGGCACGGTGAATGCGGACGGCCCACAGGACATGATCGTGCTGGCGCTGACGCATACCGGACGGGTGGAGGTCACCAACTACCAGACGGCCAAGATGCCGACCGGCGTGGACGTGCCGGAGTACATCGCCGACCGGTTCGGCGGCTTCTACGACGCGCTGTTCGACCGCCAGGTGCAGCGCCATGACGGGCGTGCAGTGTTCCTGGAATATGCCTGGCCTGTGGCAGCCGACATCGGGCTGTGCGACCCGTGCTCGGCCCCGCCACTCAGCTCGGCGGCGCTGTCCGAACTGGGCGCCAACTGGACGGACGGGCGGCCCGGCTTCATCACCCGGCTGCACGTCCGCTACGACCGCGAGCATTTTCCCGAAGACCTGCAGTTCCAGGAAACGCCGGACCAGGAGCAGTTCCAGGCGCGCTACGTGATCAACCACCACCTGACCGCCGCTGCGGCAGCGTCATGCCGGCAAGCAGCCGACTACCGACGCGCGCTGCCGGGGCGGCTGGCGAGCGAACAGGCCAACGTCGTGCGCCTCACCGGCTGGAACGAGGCGTCGGTCCAAGATGCGATGGCGGAGGAGCGAGCGCGGGCGACCAAGCGGTAACGGGCCGGGCAAGCTTGCGCCGGCCACGCCGCAGGGCTCCACGCGCGCGGCACGAGGCAAGCCTCATCCCGGCGCAGCTCACGGCGGGCGGTTGCATAGGCCAACGCATCGAAACGGCAGACGACCTCCTGGACGAGTGTGGAGACGGCGGGCACCTGCGTTGGGAGGGCGTTCGAGACGTGCATGCCTTCGCAACGCTTCGTTACTGCATTGGTGTGGCCAGCCGCCACGGCGGGCCGTCGGGTTGTCGGTGCTACCGTGAAACCTGCGGGCCCGACGTCACCGTAGCGCCCGTGCCGTCGAAGCTGACCCGGCAGCGTTGGCCCGCGGACAAGGTGTTGTCCGAGTTCGGCAGGTCGAGCTGGACGCCGAACGTGCCGCTGGCGGCGTCGAACACCCGGTCCACCACCTCGACCGTGGCTTCCCGGACCACCCCGGCGGGCTCGGTCAGCGTCACGAGCGCCCGCTGCCCGACGCTGACCTGGCTGCGCATGCGTTGGGGAGGGTAGACCTGCACGTGCAAGGGGGAGATGACGGCCAGCACTACGATCTGCGTGTCCTGGTGGACGAACTCGCCCGGCCCCAACGAGCGCTGGGTAACAACGCCGTCCACGGGGCTGCGGATCAGCCGCTGGTTGAGGATAGCCCGCGCCCGCGCAAGGTCCAGGATCGCGAGCTGGTGGTTGAGCTCGGCCGTCACCAGGTCCTGCTGGGCGACGCGGAAGTTGGTCCGCTGCTCGTCCACCTTCTGCTGCGCCAACCTTTTTTTCAGAAGCAGATGTAGGGGCCAGTAATCCGGTCGCGACCTTCACGGGCGTCGCCGGCCATGGCACGCTGTCGATCAGCTACGGCGCGTATTTCTCCGGCCAGAGTTACGCCTTCGACCCGGACAACCCGGCGCCGCCGGTGGAAACCGGCGATGCTGCATCCGGACCACTTAGCCTCGCCTTCGACCCCAACTTCAGCGCGCTCGTGCAGGACGATGCCGACGCGCCTGCCAACCCGGTCGTCAGCGGTTCAATCTTCGGCGCCAACGGCTTCATCGGTCCAGTCGCCATCCTGTTCAGCATGCCCATTACCGCCGTGGAGTTGACGGTCGGCGATTTCGGCACGGTCGGTCAGGTCACCCTGGAAGCTTTCGCGGCCGACGGCTCGTCCCTGGGCTCACTGGCTAGCGTTGGCCTCGGCTACAAAACGTTTGACTTGCAGTCGAGTGGGGGCGCCATCGCCGGGTTATCCGTCCGCAGCACCGACAATGCCAGCGCGTTGGCGGCCGGAGTGTCCGGAGTGGGCGTCTATGGTAGCCCGGCGGCCACTTCGGTCCCGGCACCTGGTGCGTCCTCATTGGTCATTGCCGGCGCATTGTTCGCCTGGGCCAAGCGGCCAAGCCGCCGCCGTGCGGTGCCGGGTCTGTCACGGAGCGCCTGAACGGGGACGGCCGGAATCTTAGAGCCTGATTGTTTGAGGTTGCCTCATCTGTGATTTGTCCGACGCGGGCGTAGTCTGGTTCAAGCTGTGGGCTGGGCGAGGAGGCCAGCTCTGATGCCTGCTGCGTATTCGCACGATCTTCGGCTTCGCGTGATGGACGCTGTTGGCAGTGGCATGGTGTATGAGGAGGTGGTCCGGCAGTTCCGGGTCAGCAACTCGACCATCCTGCGCTGGGTTCGGCGACATCGAGAGAGCGGCGAGTATGCGGCGTTGCGATGGGTGGCAAGAAGCCGTTCGCATTGGCCGACGAGAAAGACTGGCTGCTGGAGCGCTTTGCGGCCAAGCCGGACCTGACGGTGCGGGAGTTGCTGGCCGAGTTGCACGACCGCGGTGTCACGGTGAGCTACTTCGCGCTGTGGCATATCATCCGGCGAGCCGGGTTGGGTCTTAAAAAGACCTTTCACGCCAGCGAGCAGGACCGGCCCGACATTGCCCGCCGCCGCCGTTGATGGCAGCGGTGGCTGCAACGGCTGATCGACGGCAAACGCCTGGTCTTCATCGACGAAACCTGGGTCAAGACCAACATGACCCGTCTGCGGGGATGGTGCCAACGCGGCCAGCGGCTGATCGCCAAAGTGCCGCACGGCCATTGGAAGACACTCACCCTGGTGGCAGCGCTGCGCCATGACGGCGTCATCGCACCCTGGGTGTTGGACGGGCCGATCAATGCCAAAAGCTTTCTTGCCTACGTCAGTGAGATCCTGGCGCCCACCTTGCGGCCCGGCGACATCGTAGTGCTCGACAACCTCGGCAGCCACAAAGGCAGCCCGATCAAACAAGCCGTCCAAGCCGCAGGCGCAAGAATGGTCTTCCTTCCAGCCTACAGCCCCGACCTCAACCCGATCGAG